>JBBRGN010000122.1:0-13519 GCA_038240665.1 Chitinophagales bacterium
CTGGCTCCCAATCAAGGGTGTGTAAATTCATCAGTCCGGTGCCCGAGGCCATAGACGAATCCACTTGAAACTTCCCCGTCAATTGGTACCAAACATATTCTTTAGCGCTGATGAATTTGTAGGCTTGTGCAAAGAGTTCGGGATGGGTTTCCTTAAACCACAAAAGCTTGGTAAAAGGGCTAAAGGAGTGGAGCGGAATTCCAGTCTGTTCATACATCCGCTTGCCATGTGGAGATTGCTTTAGTTGATTGGCCTGCTCTTCAGCCCGGTTGTCTGCCCAAAGCAAACAATCGGTAAGCGGTTCCCCTGCTTCATTGATCAATAGGAGGCTATGCATAGCGGAACTAAAGGCGATAAAAACAGGATAATGGTTTTCAGTGGCATATTTGATGCATTCCTGTACCGCTTGTACTAAATCGCTTGGTTTTTGGATGCTCCAATTAGGCTCCGGATGGAACATGTCATAATTCCGGGAGACTTGAAACAAGACCTGTCCGTCAGGAGCAAAAACGACAGCTTTAGTGGAAGTCGTCCCGATGTCGATACCGATGTATTCAGGAATCATTTTTATTGAAATTGGAATCCTCCAAAAAGCAGCGATGGAAAAACAAGTTGACAATATTATTTATTGCGATCCATTTACCTTAAAGCAAAAAAGGAAGATTTCGGCAAAGTTATCAGAGTTTAGTAAAGAAAAGGCTATTCCACTCAAAAACACACTTTGAATGAAATAGCCTTTTCCATTATTAGAGTTGGTGTGAAGGTAGACACCGCTTGACTTACTTTATTACAAAAACAATTTTACTTATCCCACCAAACCTTGGTATCCAAATCATCTGCGCCTTGGCGACTAACTGCCTGGTCCAAATTCACTTTGTTGATCGATATCTCGGAGTTTGGATAAGTCAATCGACGAATGAAATCGCCTTTAATCGCTTTGCCTGGAAATGGATTAGGATTGAGTTTAGGGAAACCGCTTCTACGGA
Source organism: Chitinophagales bacterium (assembly GCA_038240665.1). Taxonomy (GTDB): domain Bacteria; phylum Bacteroidota; class Bacteroidia; order Chitinophagales; family Saprospiraceae; genus Haliscomenobacter. The sequence continues at coordinate 987 of JBBRGN010000122.1, forward strand.
AATTGGCAAAAGCCTCAGGGCCATTGAGAAAAGAAGCAATCCAATACTGAGTATTAATTTGCTCCAGTGCTTTGCTCGGATCCAGTGGATTGGCAGCTAGGTAGGTATCAATAGCCGCCGCAGGAACAGCCGAACGGGCATCGTACAATGCCAATTGTTCCATATGCGCCCGAATGCCTTTTTGGTAAACCTGTGCAGCATTACCGGTTGCCCATCCCCTTTGAATGGCTTCGGACAGTAAAAGCTGCGTTTGCGCAGCCGTAACTAAAAACATAGGCGCTGTATTTTTGACCATCCGCGTACGATCTGCTTGCGAGTAATCATAAAAACTAGCCAACCCAGCCTTGGTTACTTCTGAAGCAATAGAGCTGTTGTCAAAACCAAAGGGCATTCCTATTTGAACCGTTGGATCAATATTGGCCTTTCCGGCATTTTGGTCTGGCCCAGACTTAGCGCCTACATACCTTACTGCAATTGAGCCCAATCGCGGATCAGCAGTACTTTTAAGATAGCTTACGAAAGGAGCACCCAGGTAGAAATTATTCGCCTCGGTAGAGTTTAGTAACTGACCAATGGCATTGGTATAGTTGGCATCGTGGCGGATAACGCAATTGTCGGTATTGACTTCCATAATGCTCCCTTGAAGCGCTTTTTGAACAGTTTGCTGCGCTAGTCCTGGGTCTACTTTGCTAAGCCGCATGCCAGCGCGGAGCAACAAGGAATTACCCAGTTTTTTCCATAAAGCAATGTTTCCGCCGTAGAGTACATCTGCAGTTTCTATGGTTTTGGTAGCATCTAGAGCGGCCGTGGCCTCGGTGAGTTCTTTAATGATTCCATTGTAAATCGACTGCTGCGAATCGTATTTTGGCGAAAGTATTTGATTGATGTAGCCTTTGCCAGCATCAGTATAGGGAATATCGCCATAAGAATCGGTGGTTACAATAAAAGCATTGGCCAACCAAATCCGAGACATATTGTAGAGGTTGCTCCGAGTAGGTAGGTCTTTGGTGGCATTGATGGCTTCTACCGAATAACGGATTACGTTGCGGTAATAACGTTGCCAGTTTTGCTGGGTACCATCGCGGTTGTCTTGATTGAAATTGGCACCCGTTAGCACTCCCGAGTTTGGAGAAAGCATTTGTTGCACAATCCCAATTTCATTTTGAATCGTACCAGAAACAAAAGAAGCGTTGATGACTGCATTGTTGTGTGAAAAAACAGGATTAATGTTGGTTGCCGCCGTTTTGTTGACATTAAGTTCATCAAAACCCTTATCGCAAGCTGTCATTAGCAGCAAGAAAAAGGCCAGCGGAACATAGCGAAGACTATTTTTCATGATGGATTTTTTTTAGAATTTAACATTGAGGTTGAAACCGATGCTTCTGGTAGTAGGTAAGCCAGTAGACTCCAGACCAACTAAGTTGTCGGAAGAGTAGCCAAAGGATTCTGGATCAATGTTTTCAACCCATTTTTTGAGAATCAAAACATTGTTGGCTACAAAGCTGAGCTTTAAGGATTTAATCGGAAAATTGGCCGGTAAAAGATGCGTGAAATCATACCCAGCCGTAATTTGCCGCAATTTCCAATAACCTGAATTGTAAATAATAGGCTCAATAATAGCCAATGATCTCACGACCGACCAGTAGTCCTGTACTGGAGCTTTTACCGTGTTGGTTTCTCCTTTTTCATTGACGCCTACTCCCAATACGCCGCCTTCTCTCCCTACCAAGGTGGCTTTGTTTAAACCATGACGATAGGCATTGAAGTTGGTACCTGAAAGCATTTTTCCGCCCAGTTTGAAATCAATCAAGAATGAAAGCGTCAAATGTTTGTAAGTGAAACTGTTGTTAAAGCCACCTACCCATTTTGGGAGCGCTGAGCCGTAGGAAATTAAATCGGCAGTTCTTAAAGGAATACCGTTGGCGCCAAAAACCATTTGCCCTTGAGCATCCCTTCTAAACCCAAAACCATAGATCTGACCCATTTCTTGGCCCACTACTTGACGTAATTCCCCATTAAATACGTGCGTACCGACCGTGATTCTTTCTCCAGGTTTATCGGTCAATAAGCTCAATACCTTGGTGATGTTGTAAGAGCCGTTGACACTAAAGTCCCAGCGAAAGTTTGCCGTTCTAATGGGAACGATGTTGAGCAACAATTCGGCTCCATTGTTACGACTTTTTCCACTGTTGATGAGTGTATTGGTAAATCCTGATGCATCTGATACTTGAGCAGATACGATTTGATCAGTGGTAACTTTTTGATAAATAGCCGCATCAATGGATAAGCGATTGTCAAACATTTTAAGTTCGATACCAATCTCTTTTTCTGATGCTCTTAAAGGACGTAGCCCTGCATTGGGCAAGGTACTGCCCTGCGACCCACCTACAGGCTGACCGGCACCGGAGGGGTTTGGATATAAATTGGAATTGATCCCATAAAAAAGGTTATTGGAATAAGGAGAAACGTCGGTATCGCTACCCACTTGAGCATATGCTGCCCGTAATTTTCCGAATTTTAACCATTTAGGAAGCGATTTCAAAGATTCAGAAAAAACATAGCTACCAGAAATGGAAGGGTAAGAGATGCTACGACTAGCCGCAGAAAGCGTCGAAAACCAGTCATTTCTACCAGTTACATTCAAGTACAAGAAGTTTTTGTAGGAGAATTCAGCCGATCCATAAACGGAATTCACCGCTCTTTCCGATAGGCCGTAGATTGGGTCTTTTACGCGTCCATTCTGAACCGTATACAAGTTGCGCACAACAAAATCGGTAACCTGTACGGAATTCAAATCAGAACGGCGGTACAATTGATTGCCGCCCACATTGAAATCAATGCCAAATTTTCCAAAAGTGCGGTTACCAGAAATAAGCAGGTCAACGTTGTTTTCTCGGAATCTGCGTGATTCCTGGGTGTATACGCCATTGACAAAACCAGCCGGAGCATTGGCCAAGGAGGCTTGTCCGGTAGGGAAATTGTTGTAATCCTGATCCCGCGACCAGTAGTCTTGCCCAACCCGAGCCTGTGCAAATAACCAAGGAGTGAATTTGTATTTCACCGCAACATTTCCAAAAAGTCGATCCCGCGTGATGTTTTGAAATTGTCGAGCCAAGGTGAAATAAGGATTGGTCCGGTTTCTGAAGCGAGAGTACACAAATTCATTGCCATCGGCATCGAATTTTTTCGCGTCCAACAGATCCAGAGGCATCGAATTGGCCATATTATAGAGTGCTGTTGGGATGGAGTTGTCCTGGTTGGCGATGTTTGGCGGATTCTGGTTAAACTCGTGCGAATAATTGACGTTACCAGAAAAGCTGATTTTTTTGGACAAATCGTAAGCAAAGCCAAGGTTAAGGGTTTTGCGATTGAACTTGTTATTCGGTACAATTCCTTGATTGTCAATATTGGCAAAAGAGAGGTTAAACCCTCCTTTATCATTGCCTGATGAAAGTGAGATGGTGTTGGATAAATTGGCACCATTCCTAAAAAACTTCCGGATTCTATTCCGAACCGGCTCATAGGGAACCGTTACGCCATCAAACAATACTTGGGTCATTCCCGGTTGGAATTTTTCACCAAAAGACCATTGCCCTGAAGTGGGGTTAGGCGTGGTTGGCCTTACTCCATTTTCCCCTTGCCCATATTCATACTGATAATCCGTAAAGTCGAGCGGGGTTTCATTGGTATAATTGGAGTTAAAACTTACCCCTATTCCCTTACTCTTTCCGCGGCTTTTGGTAGTAATCATGATTACGCCATCCTTTGCCCGAGATCCATAGAGCGCTGCTGCAGTTGCGCCTTTTAAAACGGTAAGGCTTTCAATATCATCTGGGTTGATGCTGGAAAGGCCATCACCACCATCAGAAGTATTGCCACCGCCGCGTACCCCAATTGAGTTATCCGCTGCGGCATTTCCTGGGTTGGTACCAAAGTTTGTGTTGTCAATAGGTACCCCGTTCACTACAATCAAAGGGTTGTTTTGGCCCGAAATAGAAGATTGTCCACGGATGCGTATTTTTGAGGTGCCGCCCGGACCTGTACCTAAACTTGAAATATTTACCCCAGCTACTTTGCCTTGTAGGGTATTGATGAAATTGGGAGAACGGTTCTCGGTCAAGGCTTCACCCGCAACTGTAGTGGTGGCATAGCCTAGCTTTTTAGATTCCTTGCGAATCCCCAGTGCCGTGACGACCAACTCGTCCAATTCCTTGATGTCGTCTTGTAATATTATCTTGATCTGAGTACGGTTGCCAACCAATTCATTAACTTTGGCATACCCAATCGAACTCAACGAAAGGGTGTCGGTGTTTTTTGCAGCAATGCTAAACGTTCCATCAACGTCGGTGACTGCGCCTTTAGTTGTTCCCTTAATGGTGATGATCACCCCCGGGATACCCAAACCCGCTTTGTCTACTACCGTACCGTAGATTTGCTGAGCAGAGACAAGATTGGCAATAAACAGGAAAAAGAAGACCAGTAAAGCGCCTCGTGGGAAGCTGGAGGCTCTAAGATGTCTAGTGAGTTGATTTTTTTCCATGATCAGGACTTTAGGTTTTAGATTAGAATGAAAATTTGGAACCTACTGCTGACAAAGGGATAAAGACCCACTTTGACTCCAATATAGATTCCCAAGGATTAGTTTCAAATATCTCAGACTTCAGTAAGAATAACTTTCATTAAAACCAAGCGGCGAATTTTGTACTTTTTTTATATAGTAATGACTAATTTTGTTGCGTAAAATGTTTATTTGGGCAATTGCCATATCGAATAATGAATCAGTTGCACCTTAGTCAAATCAACGCGGAACAGTTGCAGCACTTCCCTCACATCGGGGAGTTGATAAAGCTAAAAATCCAAAATGTACAGCTCCATTCATTTACCGTTCAGCATTATGAAGGGGTTAGGATCAGTTTTATCACGGAAGGTAAATTTGATTGGACGATTGATGGGCAGGAATACGCCTTGTTTCCTGGAGATGTGTCGTTGACCTTTCCCTGGCAGGAAATTGGAAGTCCCAAAGGGATCTTGGATATTGGAGCCTTGATTTGGATTACCATTAAACCCGATGTTCTGAAATCATTGGGCTATCTATATTTAGGGACTTGGAGCAGTATTCCAGAGTCGGAGCAAAGGATCATGGGCAAAATTCTAGTCATGAACCAGAAACCTATTTTAGCACGCTTTCATGCAGGCTTAATGATTCTCCAAAAATTGGAAGACGAAATCACCAATCAAGAAATTGGTTACCGAACCAGGGTAAATCAATTGCTTGATGAATTGTTCATCAGCATGGTTCGGCATTTGAGTAAAGCCGAGAATTTCCGCCGCGATTTTCCGCAGATTTTTTTGAAATTAGAACAGACGCTTCGAGATAACTTGGCTCATCCTTGGACGGTAGAAGAGATGGCGGGATTGGTTGGGCTAGGAACCACTGCATTTGCAGAGAAAGTAAAAGTATATACTGGTTTTTCGCCCCTCAACTACCTGATTAACCTGCGGATCGGGGAAGCGATCAAGCTGCTCCGTAGGCCGGATTTAAGTTTGACGGATATTGCCCTGGACACGGGCTTTTATTCTTCTCAACACTTTTCATCCACCTTTAAAAAACTAACTGGGTACACGCCCCGAGTCTATCGAAAAAACCAATAAAGGCATGTTGAATTTCCTTCGTTTTCAAAAAAAATTCTTTAGCACCGTCACAACTCTAGACAATGGATTGTATTCTCACAATTGACATCAATACTTCGGCCGTTAGGATTCATGGTTTTGACCTAAATGGTCAGGTATTGGGGTTGCAAAAAGGTTCCTATCCAACTTTTCACCCTCAGGCCGACTATAGTGAGCAAGATCCTGAGCAGGTTTTCATTACGACCCTTTTTGTGCTCAAAAATTTTTTGAATGAGGTGATTCATCCTCAAAAAATAAAAGTACGCGCTATTAGTTTTTGTGCGGCAATGCACAGCGTTTTAGCGGTGGATAAAAATGGTCGTCCTTTGGGAAATGCCATCATTTGGGCAGATAACCGAGGAGCTAAAGAGGCGAATTGGTTAAAAAATAGCCCAGATTGTACCAATATTTATGAAACAACAGGTACTCCCATCCATCCGATGTCGCCATTGATTAAAATAACTTGGATGAAGCTTCATGATCCCGAACGCTTTGCCCAAGCCTACAAATTTATTTCCCTGAAAGAGTACGTCATCTTTCAATTAACTGGCGAGTTTTTGATTGATCATAGCATGGCTTCGTCAACGGGTTTGTTTGATATTCATCAGTTGAAATGGCATGGTAAGGCACTTGATTTTGCTGGTATTAGCGCAGATAGGCTTTCGACTCCGGTTTCGATTTTTTTTGATGAAGTAGCCTTGAAAAAAGAATATTGTAAAACATTGAGGCTTTCGGGATCAACTAAAATCATCTTAGGATCAAGCGATGGATGTTTGGCTACCTTGGGGTCGGGAGATATTGCAGCGAAAAAAGCCACCATCACTATTGCTTCCAGCGGCGCTGCACGCGTAGCCAGTAAAGAGATCATTTCGGATGTCAAACAACGGTTTTTTAACTATCTTTTGGCTGATGGCTACTACATATCCGGAGGGCCAACCAACAATGTGGGGGTAGTACTCGATTGGTTTACACAATTTTTAGGCGATTTTCAGCGTGGCCAAGATTTTGAAGAAGTGAAAGAAGAATTAATTCGAGATGCTTCTCAAGTGCCTGTAGGCGCAAAAGGACTTCTTTTTTTACCTTACTTATTGGGCGAACGTGCGCCGCTCTGGAATGCCAATGCCCGGGGAGTCTATTTTGGACTCAACATCACTCACGAACAAAAACATATGCTGCGAGCAACCATTGAGGGGATCTTGTTTGAAGTGTACAGCATCGGAAAATTGTTAGCTGCTCATCGAACATTCAATAGCATTAGTTTAACCGGATCCTATGCTAGGATTCCGCTTTTTGCCCAAATCCTTACTGATATTTTTGGTTTGCCGATTCATGTAAACCCTCAAGTGGACAGTGTTTCATTGGGTGCTGCTTTGGTAGGGCTGACTAGTTTGAACTATTATGGTAGTTTGGAAGAAGCTTCCGCAAATATCCATTTTACCAAAACCTATACCCCTAATCACCAAAATCATGATCTATACATGCGGTATTTTGAAATTTTTGAAAGCTTAAGTACTAAATTGGGTGCTGATTTTGAATTGATTACGGATTTACAGTAGTGCCTAACAGTTGATCTAGACTCATCTTTACGCAGGATTTTTTTTACCCTGAAGTAGTTTTTCCAGCGTAGCTACCAAACGATTGTCGCGGGTTTCTGCTCTTTTGGCATTTTTGATCCATACCGCATATTCCTTGCGGTTGGTGTAAGAGAGCGCCTCAAAAAAAGTCTTTGCCTCAGGATTGGCTTCCAATAAGTCGGACAACGCTTCCGGTAATTCGAGCACTCGATCTTGGGTGTACAAAACCAAGGTCACCTCCACCAAATCTCCAGCTTGTTTACCGACTTTTTCCCGTAGTTCTTTGTTGAGACCTAAAAAATGGCAACTTCCGCCCATATTGGTCAGCAATCCCCGATGAGGGATGCCGTCGTAGGTTAGCTTGACCTTTACATTGCCGCGTGTGCCAAAAAGGGTTTTGACATCGTAAGGAAAATCAAGATGTACGCCGCTAGAATTCGCATCAGCTTTTAAAATGGCAGCAAATTGAATGATTTCTGACATGGGTGTTTTTTTTTAGGTTTAGGTGTAAATTTAGCAAAGATCAACCAGAACAAAATATCGAAATTCTAACGTAATTTACCCAAAATTCATCCACCAATTCTTCATTTTATGCTGAACAGACGCGACCTATTAAAAACTTTGGGTACGGCAGGTGTTGCCGCGATGGTGCCCTACGAAATGCTAGCATTAAGCCCGGCTAAAAAAACGCATTTTCGACTTTGCCTCAATACGAGCACCATCAGTGGTCAGAAACCGGGCTTGCTCAAATACATCGAAATTGCCGCTGAGGCAGGCTACGATGGCGTAGAACTTTGGATCCGCGACGTAGTAACTTACGTAGAAGCAGGCAATTCGATCACCGTGTTGGCCAAAAAAATCAAAGATGCGGGTTTGGTTGTGGAAGATGCCATTGGTTTTGCCACTTGGATGGTGGATGATGAAGCCCAGCGGAACGCCGGTTTCAAACAGTTGGAAGAGGAAATGAACTTGATGGCGAAGTTGGGTTGCAAACGCATTGCCGCTCCTCCTGCGGGAGTTAAAAAAGATCCGCCGCTGGACTTACTCAAAGCGGGCGAACGGTACAAGCAAGCCTTGGACTTAGGTAGAAAAACCGGCGTGATGCCGCAATTGGAATTTTGGGGCGGTTCCGGTACCTTATTCCACGTAGGTCAGGCCATGGCCGTTGCTGCTGCTGCCAACGACCCGGATGCTCGAATACTTCCCGATATTTATCACTTGTTCAAAGGCGGTTCCGGTTATGATGGCCTTGGATTGCTGCGGGGATCGGCTATTGAGATTTTTCACTTTAACGATTTTTTGAAATCAAAACCCCTTGCTGAACAGAGCGATAGTGATCGCGTTTATCCTGGCGATGGTGATGCCCCTCTAAAGGCGGTTATCCAATTGTTGCGAGAAATGGGCGGCGTAAAGGTGTTGTCGCTGGAATTGTTTAATCAGGAATATTGGAAACAAGATCCTTTGGTGGTGGCGAAAACGGGATTGCAAAAATTGCGGGCCTTGGTGTAGCGGCTAAGTTGGTTCAATCCGCTGCCCAATAAACAAAAGCGTATTCGTACCTGGAACATCAATATGGATTTCCCGCATACCGTAGGCGCGATCGAAGGGAGCTTTATGGCGCAGCCCCCCAACCTTTGCCTTTATATCATCCCACAAAGCATCAATTTGATCAACTTCGAGGTAGAATTCCATTTGACCAATATCCGATCCGGCAGTTAAAAAATGGATCGTCAATCCGTCTTTGTTGATGACGGTATACCCTTCGGTTTCCATCGTGACCTGAAATCCCAGTAGCGTTTGAAAAAAATTCATGCTAAGCGGTAGATCAAAAGACGGAACCATTGGGCTGATAAACAAAGCTTTGTACATCAGATGATTTTTTGATTACCGTTTCATGATTCCTTTTGCTATCCAGGCGATCAACCCCAATAAGGTCGCTATCATCCCGCTAAAAGCAAAGAGCCACTTGAACAGAGTAGCCACGCCGCCAATTTTTGCTACCCAATCTACCCGTTGTGGATAGTAACTCAATAAAGTAAGGATGGAAATATTCTCGGCATAATCAAACAGCATACCCAATAAGGGCAAAAAAGCCAAATAAGGCATCCATGAACTGCTTGGTGCGATTTTTTTTACCAAAAAAGCAAGCAACAGCGCAAATGCAAAGCCATAAACCAAAGGATAAACGAGATCTGCCGTGAGTTCGATGGTGCGGTAAATGGCGCGCCCCGATTCGCCATAGGATTGGATCAAAGTATAGCCTTGATCAGGCGACCAAGTTGGGATCATCAGATCGATGGGCTGGGGATGCGCATTGGTAGCTAAGGCCATCAAGAGCTGGGCATAAGGCATGACGACGACCATGAAAAAGACATCCAATAAGACGAGGATGATGACATTGCGTCCAGTTGCCCATAGTTGTAATTTGGTTAGCATAGGTGTTTTTTTTTAAAGACTAATGGAAGGGTTATTATACTTAACGCTTTTCAATAAACAAAATTTCCGAAGGCATTTATACTTGTTTGTCTTTTTTTAAACCATTTTTGGTAATTCAGTAAACCAATGAACTTAGAATGGCCAGAAGAAATACAAAATGATTGGGGTGTATTTGAAATTATCGCGTTGAGATAGCTTTATTCAAAAATAATTCATTGTTTTCAATAACGCTACCAATTGCATTGGCCATAATTAGTGTACGATGCGACATTTTGAAATACACCCCACGTAAGGTTTAAAAAAACATATTTGCAAACCACCTAGCAAAACCTTGCCACCAAGCCGAATGATTTTGGCTACCAATAAAAAATGCTATGAAGCAGATGGATAAAAGCGTTGCCATTGGAAATGCCGACTTTTTATGACGAATATCCAGGATCAACCACAATAGGGCTATTCCCGCTGTTAAGCTAATCATTAAAACAATTATTAATGCGAAAGGCAATTGTAAGTTTACTCCCAAAAACCTACCTAAACCAGGCCCTAAAATGATGATGCCTGTACTTGATAAAAACCTTAAATGGAAAAAAGTTTTCTTTTTGTAATACATGCCCAATGCAAAAAGTAAGCTCATAAAAACCATGTCAGGAATGCCGTTCGACATACCAGCAAGGGTGTTCTCCTCGCTAAGCGTGGTGATGTTTCGCTCATAACCTGCCTTTACTACAAAAAATAAGGAAATAACAAAAAGCGGCATTATGAGGTATCCTAGTTTGCCAATAATTCGATGAACAGCCAGTTTATTGGCGCGTATCAAAAAAGGCTGTACAATGAGCATCAAGATCCAGGTAATGCCCATCACGCCATGAAAATGATGGGCCGAGGTAAAACCCACAAAATCGGGAAACTTGATGTAATAGGTCTTATAAAAGCCCAATATGGTAATAGAGAGTACGGCTATAAAGAAATAGCCAATGCTGTTTTGGAGTGTTTTTTCCATTTTGTTGTTGTTGAGTTCGTACAAAAGAGCTAATGTCAAGTCAAAAAACGGCGTCAAAATAAGGCATCCATATATCAGGCATGTTTCCAAGGACGCTTGTTACCTTATTTTGAGCTCATTTCTAAAGCGAAAATCACTTTTGAGCACCGCCTTTCCAAGCCATGTTCTCCCAATGGTAGGATTCTCTTTCCCAATGGTAGGATATTGCTTCCGAATGAAAAGAAAGAAGTGGGTTTTACGGAATAGAAGGGGGAATTGTAGCGATCAGCTTAAGGACACCGATTTATTTTTTTAGCCGAGGAGCACATCTGCAAGCCTAAATACGCTAGCTTCTTGTACTGAAACTGTCACTCATGACTTGTTACTGTACGAGAAACTAGCGTAGGCTCTTTTGAAGACTTGATCAAACAATATAGACTTAGCCATAAGGTAGTTAAGATTGGGGCGTCTTGGCGAAGTGTCAGCTTTTAGCGTTAAAGTTCAAACTGTACTCGCCCTAATAGAAATTCCTAATGTAAAATTTAGCGCTTTTGCCTTGCTTGAACCCCCTACTATTTGTACGGCATTATTTTATCAAAGCGCCAAGTGTTTCTTTCGTCTGTTTGTCGTTGGGGTCAAGGACCAATGCTTTTTGATAATTTTTAATAGCATTTATTTTGTCACTTATTTTTTGGTAATAATCACCCCACCGGCTGTAAACTATTGATGAATTCGGGTGTTGCTCCTGTGCTAATTCTAAAATTGTTTTCACACCTTCAAGGTCTACAGGCTTTTTATTTAAAAGGTCGTACGCTAAATAAGTAATTTGATACTCATTCATATTCATTTGTTTAAAACCTTCTTTTGCTGCATTGAATTTTTTTGCTTTTAAATATTCTGAAGGTGTAAATTCATCATCTTTCATCTTTACCCAGGCCTGTTCAGGTGTTTGGTATTCCGTTCTGAGAGAGATAATTTCTCCTTTTTCATTTTTTGCGAAATACCCTTTTATGTTGTAGTCGGTAAAAACAATGGTGTCCTTTGCAATAGGGAAGCAATAAATGTTATTGCCATCATTTATTTTTTCCACTAAATAGTCTTTCTCTTTTGTAATGGTTACAACTTCATCTACAGCCCTTCTAAATCGACCTACGTAGCTTTTGAGTATGGGCTCAGCAAGTTTCATTGGATTTATTTCAGTTGGCAAAAAGTTGTACCAGTTGTATGTTTTGGCAACAGCCCTTCTAATTTCTTTCCCCAACCCATTTACATCATCGCCGGAATTAAGCATTATGATTACGCCATTCCCGCCTTCAATACTGGCAATTCCATAAGCTAAAAAACCTGCATTAACGCCTGTAAACTCAAAATAAACCCCTTTACTGTCCTTGTTGTCGGTACGCTGAATTAAGAACGGACCAACGCCAATTTGTTCTTTATAACTTCCGTCAGCGACGTTAGCTTGCGAGGTGAACATTTGTTTTGTTAAGTCTTGGTTTAAGATGGTTCCTTTTCCCACGTAAGACTTTTGTACATCAATAAAAAACGTTGCAAGATCCGTTGGCGTTGTATACAGTCCTGCAGCTGCTTGTTGTGGATATACGTATGGCATGCCTTTAAACCAAGATGCATAAGAATAGGCCCAAGCTGCTTTTGATGAATACTTTTGAGGCAAGGGTTGTTCAAAGGTTGAGTTTTTCATTCCTAATTTATCGAAGATGGTTTGCTGGGTTAAGTTCGCAAAACTTTGTTTTGAAACATCCATCATTGCCATTTGAGCAATAATGCTCCCACCACCTGAATATCTAAATTCTTTTTTGGGTTCGCTATTTACAACCACAGGTCTGGTCTCTGCAATTTCAGCACCACTCAGT
>JBBRGN010000123.1:0-13500 GCA_038240665.1 Chitinophagales bacterium
GTCAAAACCAAATCAAAAGCAGAAAACCGCTAAATTTTAATGGTTCTCTTATCTCGGGATTTCAATCAGCTGCTAGATCTGCTGTTTGAGATCCCAAGCTTTTAAGGTGCTGTATGGACTTGTTTAAAGGATAATTATAGAAATTAGCCTCCCTTTTTTTTCTTCTATTCCCTTCTTCTGCCGATTCCTTCCTTGGCCATTTCGCTACTTGCCTTAAACTTAGCGACAATCTTTGAGCTACATTTCAAAATTGATTTATATTTGTTTTAGAGACAATCTATTTTTTACCACCAAAATACTGGAACAAGTACGGAGAATACTGTAGTATTTGGAACGAAAAGATGGTTTTCTGTTACTTAGTAGCGTATTGGGACTTTTCCCAATTGCAAGAAACCCAAGTATACGCTATCAAAAAACCTAAAAAACTTAAATTCTCATCATGGCACGATTAACTACATTTGGCAAGCTGGCTGTTCTTTTGCTGATCGGCGGCGTTATTTTTCTCGGTGTTAAAGTATTGGATAAAATGGGTTACTTGGGTTCACGCCAAACCAAGGAATCAACCATTATTGAAAAAGTAGATTTACCAGATGCCCCTAAGAATGCATCCACCAGCGTACAAGCGCTGGAACTTCCTTCTTCTCAAATGGCCAACAACAATACGCCAGAGGTTCGCTGGCTGCTCTGGGCCTGGAATGCTCAAATGGGCGCAATTTTAGCCAATGGCGGATCCGAAACGACCAAAGGTAGCATCATGGCTTCTAAAAAAGTCAACTTGAAGCTAACCCGTCAGGATGATGTATCGCAGATGCAGGCCGCGTTGGTGAAATTTGCGGAAAGCTATAAAAGCGACCCAAATACCTCGGCAGGAGCTCAATTCGTCACCATCATGGGCGACGGTGCGGCGGCGTTCTTGGCGGGTGTGAACCCACAACTTGAAAAACTGGGGGAGGATTACCGCGCCCAAATTGTGTATACCTGTGGTCGCTCGCTTGGAGAAGACAAATTCATGGGCCCAGCTATCTGGAAAGAAAATCCACAAGCTGCCCGTGGCGGCGTAACCACTGCTGTACTGCGTGATGGCGACTGGAACATCGTCATTAAATGGTGCTCCGACAACGGCATCCCGGTCAACGCAGATGAAACTACTTATGATGCGGATGCCATGAACTTCATCGCGGCGGATACCTACATCGATGCTTCCGAAAAATACATCAACGGCTATACTGAAGAGCGGGATGAAGTAAAAAAAGGCAAGCGCACGGGTAAAAAAATCAGTGTAAGTGTTACGGGCGTAACTACTTGGACGCCTGGTGACGTGATGGTCGCAAAAAACAAAGGGGGGCTTATCTCCATCGTTTCTACCAAAGAATACCGCAGCCAAATGCCTTGTGTGTTGATTGGTGTCAAAAAATGGATGGAAGACAATTCCAGTACCGTAGAAAATCTTATTGAAGGCATTTCAATGGGCGGTGATCAAGTCAAATCTTTTTCGCCAGCCCTCAAAAAAGCGGCTGAAATCAGCGCCAAGATTTACAATGAAGAGACGCCTGCTTACTGGGAGAAATACTATAAGGGCGTAACCGAAACCGACAAAAAAGGATTGCCCGTAGAATTGGGCGGTTCACGGGTGAATAACTTGGCCGATAACGCGGAAATTTTTGGTATAAATCCAGGCAGTACCAACATCGTAAAGATTGTCTACACCACCTTTGGCGATATTGTAAAAAAATTATACCCTGATCTCGTGCCTAGTTATCCCGGTGCCGAAGAGGTGATCAATACCCGTTTTTTGAAAAATGTTCTCGCCAAAGCGGGTAGCAACATCGCCAGCGCCGACGTTGCCCAATTCAATGCAGATGACAACATCCGCGAAACGGTTTCTAAAAAATCTTGGGCCATTGAGTTTACTTCCGGCAGTAGCGAATTCACGCCATCCGCTCGCGCCGTCATGGAACAACTCTTCAATGATTTGGTCATTGCCAGTAACTTGAAAGTGGAGGTGCATGGTCATACCGATAACGTTGGGGATCCTGAAACCAATCTGAAGTTGTCAGAGCGTCGGGCTTTTGCCATCAAAACTTGGTTGGAAAACAAATCGGCTAATAATTTTCCCGAGGGTAGGATCAGCATTTTTGCACATGGTGCTAGCAATCCATTGGTTTCTAACGAGAAGCCAGAAGGACGGGCAAAAAACCGTCGAGTGGAAATTATCATGGGTAAATAAATGGCGGTAGTTAGGTCGCGAAAAAAAACGATATGGACATCCTTCAGCAATTCACCCGTACCTTTAAACCCAATACCACGGTAAACCGTACCACGATGGCAGTGATCATCGTGGTACAGGTTATTCTCGCTTTGGTCGCTTGGTATTCTTCATCCGAAATATTACCCCGACCGCCTGAAATATGGAATGCTTTCGCTCGTATGTTGCAGGGCGGCGATTTGATCCGCGAGTTATTCACGAGTATGTCACTTTGTGTACAAGCCATGGGCTTGGCCATCCTTATTTCATTGGGCTTGTCTTATCTCACGGTATTGCCTTTTTTTCGACCAACGGCTTTTTTGGTGTCAAAGGGGCGCTTCCTGACCCTGGTGGGGTTGAGTTTTGTTTTTACCCTGCTTACGTCCGGTGGTCACAGCCTCAAAGTGTCGTTGATGGTTTTTGGCATCACGGTGTTTTTTGTTACCTCCGCCATTGCCATGATTCAAGCCATTCCTAAATCAGAATTCAACCATGCGCGTACCCTTGGGTTCAGCGAGTGGCAAACCGTGGGGGAAGTCATTATTTTAGGGCGTTTGCACGAAGTTTTTGAAATTATCCGTCAAAATTTCGCCATTAGCTGGATGATGTTGACGCTGGTGGAAGGTATTTCTCGTGCGGAAGGCGGAATCGGTGCCCTGTTGCTCAATCAAAACAAGCACCTGCACTTGGATGCTGTTTTTGCCATCCAGATCTTGATCCTGCTGGTAGGGATCAGCATGGACTATTTAATCGGAATAGTAAAAAACATCGTTTGCCCCTACGCTTCTTTAAGTTTGGAAAGGAGATAAACCATGGATAAGAACTACGAATTTAAAAATACAATCCTTAAAGTTGAGAATATTTCGCTCAGCTTGGGGGGGACACCGATCCTCCGCGACGTCAACATTGACATCCGCGATGTGGTGCGGCCGGGCATGAGTCAAGGTCAAATCGTTGGTTTTTTGGGACCTTCCGGGGTTGGAAAAACCAAGCTTTTTGAAATTCTTGCTGGACTGCTCCAGCCGGATACAGGTCAGGTGCTCATTGGCGATCCTCTTACTCCCGTTGAGGTGGGTAGAGTGGGGGTGGTTCAGCAAAGCTATCCCCTGTTCAATCACCGGACGGTAATTGGGAACTTGCTAGTGGCAGCCGATCGCAAAGGTATTCCAGCGGGTGAGCGGAAAGAGAAATGCCTGGAAATGTTGGAACATTTTGGGCTGGAGGGTTTTGCCAATCGTTTTCCTGCCGAACTGTCTGGTGGACAACGTCAGCGGGTTGCCATCGCCCAACAGCTGTTGTGTTCGGATCATTTTTTGCTATTGGACGAGCCTTTCAGTGGTCTGGACATCCTGATGATTGAGCGGGTTTGTGATCTGTTGCGCAAAATTTCTACCCTTCACGAACAAAATACCATCATCATCGTATCCCACGATATCGAATCTACGGCTTCGATAGCCGATACACTTTGGATCATGGGACGCGATCAGGATGATCAAGGCAATTTTATCCCTGGTTCCCGCATCAAGCATACGATAAATTTAATGGATAGAGGTTTGGCTTGGCAAGAAAATGTGATGTCGCGGCGCGATTTTCACGAATTGGTCGATGAAGTAAGGGGGCTGTTTAAGTCACTATAAAAAAACTTAAGGATGCATCAATACAGGAAATGATTGTTGATACATTTTTAAATACGCCTTGAGTAGAGCAAAAAGAGTCTGATTCAAAAATGCTTATTTGAATCAGACCTTTTTTCTTTAAAAATTATGCGTAAAACCAAAACGGAAGGTAATCGGCGACTGATAAAATCCCGAAGCATAAGTACGGTTGAAATTATACAATATCAAGATTTCTCCGCGGTTGACACCAACCCCTGAGCTATAACCAGCTCCGAGGTACAAGTTGTTGCGGGGAACTCGAGCTACTTCCAAAATATTGGGGGAATTGGTAAACAAAACGATGCCTTGGTTTTGGTATTCGTATTCCAGATGGCCAAACAATTGATCAATAAACTTATAACGAGCAAACCCTGCTACGGACCAAGTCACTGGCGACACGCTGGCACGCGTATTGCCAAAGCGATAGCTGTAGCGGGTCAATAAACCACCAACCCTGGGGCCTAACGAAAAACGTGGAGTCAGTTTGTAACCAAACATGGGTGATAAACCAAACTGTAGCGAGGAAACACCATTGTATCCTGAAAAACCCAATTGGAAGTTGCCACCCCACCAAATTGGCCCGGTACCATCAAAGAGGTGTGGATCCCTTTGAGGACTACTCTGATTTCTAGTCCGAGAGTTAGCTGGAGGAGGAGCACCAGGAACGGTGCGTCGAATTTGAGCTTGAGATGCAATTGCCAAAAACAAACAAATTATTCCAACCAATGATGCGCGCATGTGATGTATTTTTACTGATGCAAAGATGAATCAAAAAAGTAAAATGCTTTATGAGTTCTACAAGTTTTATTGCCTTTTTACGAAAATCAGTGTTTGGTCGGAAGGATTGCAGCAATTGTGTAACTTTGTAGGGCTAAATATATCATTCTAATAGGGTCTGGCGTTCAATTTCTCGATGGTTTTTTATTGATTTTAGGTTTTCTTTACGCTGCTAGTGCCTAGAATTCCATACAAACGATAAAAAACGACATCGATTATCCTCGGAAGGTATTAAGTAATGAGACCCTTATAAATTCGCATTACGTACCTTTTTCAATAGACTTGTTGCGGGGGCTAAAGCGTTAGTTCAAAAACGAAATTTTTGATCTCCAACGCTGCGATCACAACAAGTCTCTGTATTTCAAATACAAGCAAGTTAAGTACTTTTGGATACATGGGAAGGAGCATTTTCTTATGGATGGTTGTTTTTTTACCCCTTGGCCTTTTTGCCCAAAACTGCCCTATTGGTCGGCAAACGCTATCGTTTAATGATTCCACTACCTTTGACTTGGATGTTTTTGGGGTAATCAACAACAATTTGGCAGCAGCTGGGCAAGGCGTCTGCGATGTGAAACTACAATTTTTACACAATGCGATTGGCGACTTTGAAGTTTGGTTGACTTCACCTTCCGGACAAACCGTGCAACTAATCGGCCCCAATAGTACCGTCAATTACATCACACTTGGAAGTACTTGGAATGTCGATTTTACCCGTTGTTCTTCCACTCCAAATCCTGATCCGCCTTATCAATCGCAATGGGACAACAACATCAACCGTTTTGCTCCGGGTAATTTTTCGGGGACTTATTTGCCCTATCTTGGCTGTCTGGAAAACTTCAATACCGGGCCAGTTAATGGAATTTGGAAGTTGAAAGTCAAGACATCTCCCACCAGCACCCTCATTAATGGGCGTTTATTGAGTGTAAACATCGTTTTTTGTGATCGTTTGGGGCAACGTTGTTGTTTTGCTGATCCAGGAGTTTTGCCCAAACCCCGCAACATCTCCGTCTGCGTGGGCGACAACAGCCTAAATCTTTCGACCAAAGTCACCTATCAGGGAGCAAAACCCGACTCTACGCTGTACGGCTACTTATACGCGGTAGGTCGCAATCAGGCCTTGATTCGCTATGACTCGATTCCTGATTTGCGCAATTTGCCGGCAGGGAATTATCAGGTTTGTGGCTTGTCTTATTTAAAAAAAGATAAAAATAATTTGCCGCCAGCGGATGGAAAATTGCTTCTGGATACGCTGCGAAAAAAATTGGTAGCCCTGAATTCCACCGTCTGCGGGCAATTATCAGATTCTTGTTTTCAAATTACCATTTTACCTCGTCCGGATACCGCTTTCGTTCGCAGGTCAATTTGTGAAGGCGATTCGCTGCTTATTGGCGGCAAAACCTTTAAAAAGTCAGGTAGGTATTACGTCACTTTTGATAACCCAGCTGGTTGTGATAGTCTACTGGGTATAGATTTGACGGTAGGAAAAATTCAAAAGGTAACCCTAGATCGAACCTTGTGTTTTGGGGATTCGCTTAGTATTGGAAGCCAGGTATTTAAAAAAGCCGGGACCTTTACCACCACTTTACGTACCCAAGCTGGTTGTGACAGCATCATTACGCTAAATTTAAAAATTCGAGCAGCGATCAGTCAATCGATTGATACGGTCATATGCCAAGGCAGCAGTTTTCAAGTCGGGAATCAATCATTTTCACTGGCTGGAACCTACCGAATAAAATTGACTTCAGCGACTGGCTGCGACAGTTTGGTACAGTTGATTTTGGCAGTAGATACGCCGCGGGCAGTCATTACTGGGCTTGATACACTTACTTGTACCCGCTCGCAATTGGTGCTAGATGGCAGCAGTTCCCTCCCCAAAGGTAAGATCATCTACCGCTGGGAAGATGGAACTGGAAACCCCATCGGCAACCAACCCACTTTTGTAGTAAAAACGCCTGGCGCTTATTTTTTACAAGTCATCACCGTTCGAGGAAAGTGTGCTAATCGCAACAGCGCCGTGCAAGTATTTCAACAAGTAACTCCACCCCGGGCGGTAATTGCAACAGCTGATACCCTGAGTTGTAAACGCAATCAGGTCGTATTGAATGGCAGCGGTAGCACCGCACCACAGGGAGCTATCTTTAAATGGAGTACCCGTAACGGGCGCATTGCCAGTGGAGCTAATGCGCCAAGCGCGACAGTGGATAGCATTGGCGATTACCAATTGCTTATTTTTGATCCAAAAAACGGCTGCGCAGATAGTATTTCGGCAAAAGTAGTTAAAGATGTGGTCGCCCCCATTGCCAATGCCGGTAAAACGCAGACCCTAACTTGTACCCAAAACCGGGTACAATTGGATGGATCAGGTTCGTCGAAAGGTTCACTATATGTGTATCAATGGACGGGAGCTTGCATCATCGGTGTTTCGAATACGCCTACAGCGCAAGCGGGTTGCGAAGGTACTTACCGGCTTTTGGTTACCAATCGATTCAATGGATGTAGTTCCATTGACAGCGTTTTGGTCAACACCAATGCCAATCGCCCTCGCGCTATTCCGGGAGCTCGTCAAACTTTGACTTGTAAAAGCCCGCTAGCAATGCTGAATGGAGGGGCTTCAACACAGGGGCCAACGATCTCTTATCGTTGGCGCGGGCCAGGTACTACTGCAGCGGATACAACTATTGGGATACAAGTAAGTAGGCAAGGCCGCTTTACATTGATTGTGACCAATCGCGCCAACTCATGTTTGGATTCAAACTTTGTAGTAGTCACGCTGAATAAAGTATCCCCTGATGTTGCCATTGATGCTCCCTTGTCGCTCAATTGCAACAATCGACAAGTAACATTAGGAAGTGCTATGACTAGCGTGGGTAGCCGATTTTTATACGACTGGTCTTCGCCCAATGGTCGATTTGCATCAAGAACGGATAGCGTATTTGCGGTGGTGCGTTCGGCGGGGATGTACCGCATTATGGTAACCGACACCATCAACGGTTGTAGTGCCGCCGATAGCCTAGAACTGACCAGCGACCAAATCCGACCCGCAATCAATTTTAAACAACCTCAGGAATTGACCTGCGGACTAAGGTCAGTTGTGATAAGCGCTACTGCTACAGGAACCTCTCCACGCTTGCTATATCTTTGGAAAGGGCCTTGCATTAAAGGAGATTCAACCAACAATCAAATCATTGCTGATTGCGCTGGGCGTTACCAATTACAAGTAACCGATGTAGCCAACGGGTGCATCAATATTGATACCGTACGCATCAAAGTCAATGGAACTACCCCCAATGCCGTCATCAATGCCAATGTGATCAATATCAATTGTTTATCTGGTACCGCCATAATGGATGGTGGTGCTTCTACAAGCGGAACATTGAAGTGGCTGTTCAATGGACAGGTTATAGGTAACTTAGCGCAGCAGACGGTTACCCAAGCAGGGATCTATCAGTTGATTGTTGAAAACACGACCTTGGGTTGTAGCGATACAGCGGAAGTTAAAGTGGTTTTAGATTGTACCCCAAAGGCTTTGGTTTTGCCGCCAGATACCTTGACTTGTACCAAATCATTGGTAAAATTGGATGGTTCAGGTTCTACTCTAAATTTAGCCATCCGCTACCAATGGTTGTCCAAAGATACTTCTTGTTTTGTGGGTTCCCGTAACCAAGCGGTGGTCAGTGTAAAATGTGGCGGACTTTATTCCTTAGTGGTGACCAACATCAACCTGAAATTAAGCGACACCGTGCAAGTCATGGTAATCCAAAATAACAATATACCAGTAGCGGACGCCGGATTGCCAGATACCCTGCGCTGCAACAATCGCATCATCACTTTGGATGGCCAGCGTTCTACTCAAGGGTTAAATATTCGCTATTTTTGGATCGACTCCAACAACGATACCTTAGGTACGACTCAAAAAATTATTGTGAAACTTCCCGGTCAATACATCTTGGAAGTGCTCAATTCAAGCAATGGGTGCTTATCATCTGACGGTGTAGTCATTGCAAGAGATGCTGAATTACCGGAAATCCGCTTTGGTACTCCGCTTCTACCATGTGGTCAAGATACCTTCTTGTTTCGTGCTTTGGTAATCCCGGAAACCAGAAACTACCAATACCGCTGGCAGGGACCGAAAATATGGAATCGGCGCGATAGCTTAAATGTTAACATCGGAGCTCCAGGAGTTTACATCTTAACGGCTACAGACTTGCAAAGCAATTGCGTTGTAACGGACACCATCAATATCAAAGCGGTAACACCTTGTAAACCCTGTATTGGCATTTCCGGTACGCCGGCTAAGTTGACCTGTGCAGTTCCTCAGACCCAGTTGAAAGTTAGTTTTTGCGATGCTTGCCCCAGTTGCAAAGTACAATGGACAACCTTAGATGGTCGGATAGTAAGCGGTGATAAAACGCTTTCACCAACGGTAAACCGACCAGGTACTTATCGCGTAGTGGTAATTGACAGCATAGGTTTGAAAGATTCGCTATTCGTTAAAGTTATTGCTGATACTCTTAAGCTTGGCTTTACTGCTGCCCCTTTTGATAATTTGACTTGTATAAAAAAATCGGTGCCCCTTTTTGGCAATAAAAGCTGGATAGACTCCATCGAAGTCAGTAAAAAATACACCCTCAAGTTTTTAACTGGAAAAGCCGTTTATCTTGGCCCTGATACTGGCTATGTAGCCATCCAAACCGGCTTGTATAAAATGCAGGTAACCAGCCTGCGTAATGGTTGTAGCATCATCGACTCCACATTTATAGGTTTAGATACGCTTCCCCCTAATGCCAATGCCGGGTTAGATCAAATTTTAGATTGTGTTAATCAACGTGTCACCTTAGATGGTTCGGGGTCATCATTGGGAGCGGGTATCCGATTTCAATGGCAGGCACGACAAAATGGACGCATCCTTGCCGGGGCTGGTTCGGTAAATCCCGTAGTTGATGCTCCAGGGGTCTACCAAATACGAGTGACCGATTCCCGTAATGGTTGTAGCCGTACCGATGAGGCAGTCGTTAGCGCTAGCACCGATTTACCAACTATTGTGCCCATCCCCAATCAAAATTTAACTTGTCGAGATACGCAAGTGGTTTTGCGCGGTGTACTGCCTGTGGCGGGTTCTTTCCGATCCCGGTGGTGTGCATTAGCCACAAATGGAGATTCGCTGGGTTGTTCCTCCAATCTCAACCTTAATGTTAAGCAACCGGGTTCATATGTATTTGAACTCACCAATACCCTTAATGGATGTAAAAACCGGGCATTAGTCCAAGTTGGAAGCGATCGAGAAACGCCTCAAGTAGATGCTGGCGCGCAAGACACCATTGATTGTAAAGCATCAAGTCTGACGCTACAGCCTAGCGTTAAGCCTTTTAGTTCGTTTTTGCAATACCGCTGGACAAACAGCAAACTCATTCCCATTGTAGGGGATACTTTACTCAATGCCAGTGTACTTACTGGCGGCGTTTTTGTACTTACCGTCAGCAATAAGCGCAATGGGTGTTCGGCCAAAGATAGCGTTACCATCATCACCGATAACCGCAAACCTCTTGTCGATGCAGGGTTGGATACGGCTACAACTTGCGCGCGTACCCAGATCCGATTGAATGGTTCTTTTTTGCCCAGTAACATCAATCCCAGTATCCAATGGACGGCCAATGGCGGCCAAATTGTAAGCGGAACTACAGCGCTAAATCCTGTAGTTAGTGGGTCGGGTATTTTTGTGATGACCATTCGCAACCCCCTCAACGGATGTTTTGGTGCTGATGCGGTAAGGGTGGGAAGCCGCACGGGGGCTCCCAATATTCAAGTGGTCAATGCGGCGAATCTTAAATTGTCCTGTTTGCGGGATACCATTACGCTGAATGCCACTTCCAGCACTTCACCTTATGGATATGGGTTGCGTTATTTTTGGATACCCTTAAGTGGGGCGCAAGTTCAAGGAAATCCGATCGCTCCAACCGTGATAGCCAAAGGAGCAGGGATTTACCGCTTGCTGATAATGGACATAGAGACAGGGTGCCAAGATTCCCTCGACGTACAGGTTAACGCCAATAAAGCGCTGCCAAGAATCAACCTGGGATCGGCAAACCCCTTTACCTGCATTCGAAAACAGGTGATTATTGATGCAGGTAGCTCCGACAAAGGAAAAGATTACCGTACGACCTGGAAGAACGCTCAAGGACAGGTTTTACCAGATACTGGGTATGTTTTGACCGTCAACACCCCGGGGAAATACCTTTTTACGCTTTTTAACCAGCTGAACGGTTGCAATTCTCAAGATTCAATATTGATCCAAACAGACACTACAAAACCGATCGTCAATGTCCGCTTGGTAGGTACTTTGGGGTGTGATGCGCCAACGGTTGATCTAAATGGCGGGGGATCGCAAGGGCGAAGCCTACAATACCTTTGGACTTCCACTACTGGAGGCGGACTGCTGAGCGGGGCTCAAACCGCCATTGCAAGAGCCAACGCTGCGGGTTCCTATCTTTTATCAGTAACCGATGGATTCAATGGATGTTCGGCCAGTAAAATATTGGGAGTAACCGGTTCGGAACCTGGCTTAGACCGTGCGGTTTTTACCATTCAACAACCAGGGTGTATACCTGCCAATGCCGGGGGGATCCTCATTGATAGCATCATTGGGGGCGTAGGGCCATATACTTTTTTCTTGAACAATGTGGTACAAGGAACCAATAACCGCTTAACCGGCTTAGCGCCTGGAGATTATGTCCTCAAAGTGGAAGACCGCAACGGATGTGCTTGGTCAAGCCCGGTTACGCTCAAAACCCCAAGTGGGATTACCGTTGAATTGGGACCCGATCGAGAAATCAGGTTGGGGGATACCCTTCAGCTTAAACCCCAAACCAGCGCCGATAGCATCCGTTCTTACCGTTGGTCGGCTTCGAATAGCGGCGTTTTGAGTGGTCTCAACAACTTGTTACAGCGGGTTAGTCCATTGTTGACTACGACTTATAGCATTACGGTAACGGCCAGTAATGGTTGTATTGCCACCGATTTTGTAACGGTCAAGGTAGTAAAAAAAGCGCCGGTGTACATTCCCACGGCATTTTCGCCCAATGGGGATGGCGTCAATGATGTGTTGACCGTTTTTTCCAGTACCCAAATCAAAAAAGTCCGCACTTTCCAAATTTACGATCGCTGGGGAACGCATATTTATGGGTATCAAAATTTTCAGCCCAACGATCCTACTTTTGGCTGGGATGGGACGTTCCAAGGCATACAACTCACTCCGGGCGTATTTGTCTATTACGCCGAGGTAGAATTGGCCAACGGTACGCTAGAGCTCTTAAAAGGCGAAGTGATGCTGGTTCGGTAATGGATACGAGCAGCCTAATGGCCAATAAAGGTTTTCGCTAATTTGATGCCTCCTTCAAGGATAAACTGCACGCCTAAGGACATGACAATAAAACCCATGATCCGCGAAAGGGCTTTTAAACCAGCTTCGCCCAATATACGGTATAAGTAAGGAGCTGACCTTAATATCAGGTATACCAAAATGCCCAGTACGACAATGACCAGCGCTATGATGGCACGTTCTGGCCAGTTGGCGTGTTCGTCAAATTGAGTAATCAGATAAGAAATAGAGCCCGGTCCTGAAAGCAGCGGCATGGCCAAAGGCGCAAATGAGATGTCTTGTTTTTCTAATGCTTCGGCGGCTACCTTGTCGTTGATGGCGCGGCTTTCCGCAAATTGTCCGCTAAGTAAACCATATCCAGAACTAACGATCATCATCCCTCCTGCCAAACGCATGGCGCTAAGGTTTATACCAAAAAAACCAAGAATATAAGTTCCGGCAAAAAAGAACAACAATAGGATCAAAACGAAATAAATTCCGGTACTGCGTGCCGTATTGTTGCGCTCGGACATGGTGTAATGCGGCGTCATGGCCAAAAAAACCGGTACTGCACCCAGGGGATTGACAACGGAGAAAAGAGCGCCCAGGGCAGCAAAAAATAACTCGATCATAGCGGCTAGGTTTGAAGGTGTTTTTCAAAGGTAGTTTCCTGGTTTGGAATTTTGCTAATTTTTAAGCTTGCTTCTTGGAGGGATTTGTAGAATAAAGCCTGGGAGTACAGGTTCAAAAAAATTTAAAAACAAAAAAGGGAGCGTGACAGCTCCCTCTAAAAAACACCTAAAACCCATATTAATATCATGAAAACCTATACGTTGTTGATGATTTGGCGCTGAAAAAAGAGGAGAACATTGAAGTTCCCCTCTCTAAAAACACCTAAAACCCATATTAATCTCTTGATTTTGTTACTAGTATTTATGTCGGAAAACGGATTTAAAACACGGGTCAATTCCTGCTTTTTAACTCGTTTTCCTTTATTTTGACGTTACTTATTGTAAAAGTCACACTTTGTAAATTAAATTTTATTTTTTTTGAAAATGAGTGTGTTACAAAAGAAATTTCGCTTTCATTTAAACGAACGATCTTTTGACGTACTTTGCAACTGGGGTAACTAAATGTTTTGTTAAAATTTGATGCCAAGTGATGGAAAGATGGAAGGATATAGCAGACGGTAATTTTCGGATCTGGGACTTGCTGGCTCAGTCGGTTCTGCTTCGGAACGATCCGCTACGTACACCCGTTTTTGGGGTGACCGACCAAGCTGGACAACCTCATTTACGTACCATTGTGTTGCGGGCGCTGGATCCGGTTCAAAAAAAACTGATTTTTTATACCGATGCGCGTTCAAGTAAGGTGGAAGCACTGCGCCATTCCTCAACTGCAGCCTTGCTTTTTTACCATCCTGAACATAAAGTACAGGTATCCCTTCTGGGAAGAGTTGTGCTTCATCA
>JBBRGN010000124.1:0-13500 GCA_038240665.1 Chitinophagales bacterium
GTCTGGACTTTAATCCCTGGAAGCTGTTTTTCCAATTCGTTTCTCACCTTCCGGGCATAAATGTCTGCACGGACAGTACGCTCCTCAGCTGGCAACATTTTAACGTTGACTTCCGCCAAGTAAGGTGTACTTTGGCCGCTAAGCACGCCCGTAGTACGACCAATTGTACTGAAAATACTCGTCACTTCCGGTTGTTTGGCCAAGTAGTTTTCCGCTTTGATTACCGCCAAGTTGGTTTCTTGAATGTTCGCGTCCTTGTTCAATTCCAATTTCATGATGAACTCGCCACGGTCACTGGATACGATAAAAGCATTACCGATGTAACCGTTGGTCAACAACAAAAAGGAGCTAAAAAACACGGTAAGCGTGGTCACCAAAATCAAGATGCGGTGTAAAGGCGCACGGATGGCCCACTCCAGCAACTTGGTGTACTGATCGGTTAAATACGCCAAGCCTCGTTCAAAAAGCACCAAAGGCAGTTGGAATAAATTGCGCGGATTCAGGTGGGTTAGTTTGGAAAAACGCGAAGCCAGCATCGGCGTTATCGTAAACGAAACGAAGAGCGACATCAAGGTTGAAAAAACCACTACCCAGGCAAATGAGCGCATGATGTTGCCGATGATCCCTTCTGTAAGCGTAAGTGGAAAAAATACCACCACGTCCACCATAGTAATGGCCAAGGCGGTAAAGGCAATTTCGTTCCGTCCATCCAGCGAGGCCTTTCGTTTGTCTTTGCCCATCTCCATGTGTCGGTAGATGTTTTCCAATACCACGATACTATCATCCACCAGGATACCAATTACCAAAGACATGGCCAAAAGGGTCATCAAGTTGAGCGTAAACCCAAATAGGTACATCCCAATAAAAGTGGATACCAGTGAAGCAGGAATGGCCACCATCACGATAAGCGAGTTGCGCAAACTGTGCAAAAACATCAACATCACCAATGCCACCAATAAAATGGCCAGCATGATGTCGTGGTCAACTGCCGAAACTGCGTCACGGGTAAAATCGGTGGTGTCATTGGCTATTTTGAATTTCAAATTTTCATCAGCAAATTCTTTTTCCAATACCTGTAGTTCTTTCCGAACACCATCGGAAACGGCTACGGCATTGGCATCGCTTTGCTTCAACACTTGGATGGCAATGGCGCTGCGGCGATTCAGACGGCTTAAATCCGTGATTTCTTTGGTGACATCTTCTACCTCTGCGATGTCGCTGATTTTAACCAAAGCACCATTGGGAGTAGTCAAAACGGCAAGGTTTTTCATGTCGTTAATTGACTGAAATTTACCCGCCAAACGCACGGTGATTTGTTCTTTGTCGCTTTTGATTTTTCCAGTAGGGAATTCCAAGTTGGCAGCTTCAATGACTTGCACCACCTGTAAGACCGACAACCCCTGGCTTTCCAGTTTTTCCCGATTGATCAACACCCGGATCTCGCGTTCCTGGCCACCAATCAAATTGATTTGACCTACGCCTTCTATGCGCGACAAGACTGGTTTTACCCGTTGTTTGATCAGGTCAAAAAAAGCAGCTGGTGCCAAATTTCCGGTAGCGCCCATGCTAACGACTGGAAATTCGTCAGAACCGAACTTAGACAAAATAGGTGTTTTGGCATCATCGGGCAGTTTGGATACTGCGCCATTGACTTTGCGCTGTGCTTCTTGCAAAGCCAAATCAACATTGGCGTTTTGCTTGAACTCTACTACCACGGTAGAGATGCCTTCAAAGGAGTTGGAACGGATGTTGACGATTTTTTCAACCCCTGAAACCGCTTCCTCAATCACTTTTGATACCGAGTTTTCCACCTCTGTTGGGGAAGCACCAGGATAAACCGTGTTGATGAAAACGATGGGTGCGGAAAACTTAGGGATCAACTCATAAGCCAAGTTGCTGTACGAGATCAACCCAAGCACCGTAAGCACCGTAAAAATTACGATGATCAACGATGGCCGTTTAATGGCAATTTCAGTTATAGACATGTTGCTATTTTTTTAGGGAGTCTGTTAATTGTTTTCAACCGTCACTTTCATGCCGTCTTCCAAGTTGATTTGCCCGGAGGTAACCACTACATCACCGGCTTTCAACCCGCTTAGGATGGCCACTACGTCGCCGTAGATGGTTCCCAATTCGACCGGGCGCAAGTAAGCAATGTTGTTTTCTAGAACATAAACCTTGGCGGAACGAATGCTGCCGACCACACAGTTGCGCGGCAAAGCCAAAATAGAGATTTGCTTGCCTCCGTTAAAAATGGCGTGGCCATCCATACCGGCTTTGAGCGGCGCAGAAGCTGGATTGTCCAATTCTACTTCCACCAAGAAACGCTTGGAGTTATCCGCCTTCACATCGATCAATGTAGCTATTCCGGAAAAAGTCCGACTGGGATACAAATCTGCTTTCAACTCTACGCGTTGGCCTTTGCGTACCTGCTGAACTTCTTCTTCTGTAAGGTATGCAGCCATTTTCAAACGGTGGATGTCGATGATGTCCAAAATCTTCATTCCTGGTGCCATCACGGCGCCTTTTTCCACCTGCTTATTCGATGCAGTACCGGAAATAGGCGCTTTCACAATCGTCAGACTGATCTGTTTTTCCTGTCCTTTGATCTGCAACTTGATGTTTTCGATGTTGTTGGTCAAATCGTCCACTTGTTGCTGGGTGATACCACCTTCGCCCAAAAGGTTTTTCAAGCGCTCCAAATCCTTTTGAGCTTTCTGCAAATTGAGGCGATTGATGCTGAGCTGGTTCTCCAAAAGATCGTGGTCAACCGCCAAGATGGTTGAACCTTCCCTGATCAAGTCGCCATTTTTGTAATTCAATTGGGTGATGCGACCGTTTACGTCCGATACCACCGACAATTGCTTGTAAGGCTGATAAGTACCGATGATTTCAAAATTGCCATCGATGGCTTTACGGTCAATGACCGCCGTTTTTACCGGAATGGATTCATTGCGTACAGCCGCCACTTTTGCTTGTGCAGTGATGACCTTCTTGTTGTCGGTAAGTTTCCAGCTGATTGCCGCGCCAATGCCGACAACGGCCAAAAGTGCTATCAGAATGTTGATGATTCGTTTCATGTTTATTACTTAATTGGGTGATTCATTAGTTAAACAATTGCATGAGTTTACCGTTCGCATAATCCAAATCGATGAGCGCAAAACGGTATTGCAACAAGGTGCTGAAGTAGTTGGTTTTTACTTCGCGCATGGTGCGCTCAGCCACCAATACTTCAGTGATGGAACCCAAACCTTCCTTGAAGCGTTTTTGCGTAATGTTGAACACCTCTTGAGCGACAACCCCATTTTCTTTGAGGGCGGTCAAGGTGTTGAGGGTAGAATACAATTGCTGCCGGGCATTGGAATATTGCAGTTGCAGCGCTTGCTCCGTGCGTTTGCGGTCTTCGATTACTTGTAGTCTTTCGATGCTGGCCTGCTGGATCTGGTTACTTTTTTTAAAGCCGTCAAACAGGGGCACCTGCAAGTTCAAAGCGAGTACCGAGTTGTTGAACCACTTCAATTGATCAATGTTGTTGCCCTGACCTTGCCGGTTAAAGTTGGCCCGGAAGCTAAGCGTAGGAAAAAACCCCGCTTTATAAACATCGGTGTTCAACTGCAACAATTGCGTTTGCTTATCCAGTAGCATCAAATCGATTTTGTTTTTGTAGGAAGCGTTTTGATCGGTAGTATTGGCCAAAACCGGTAGATCGGTTTCCTCCAAAGTATCCGTCAATACGATCGGTGCATCCAACGGCATGGCCATCGCAAATTTCAAGCCTTGCAAAGCCTGTTCAAATTGCAGATCCAGGTTTTGCCGTTGCGCGCCCAAAGTAACCAAGTTGACCCGCAATTGATCGACGTCGATTTTTTTCGCCAGGCCATTTTGGTATTGCAGATTGGTAGCTTTATACAAACCGCCTACTTGCTCTATGTTGGCGTTGACCAATTCCCGTTGTTTGGAAAGCGTCTGTACTTGGTAGTACAATTTAACCACGTTGTAAGCCACATCCTCAGCCGTTTTGGCTTCCGAGAGTTTGTTCAACTGCTCCACCTCCTTGGTAGCTTTGATGCCCGTCCAAAAAGTTTGACTGTACAACAATTGATCTACCGCCACTCCATAAGAAGGGTTGTAGCTGGTACCAAATCTTACTGCTACCAATTCATCCGGTTTACCTTGAAAGATATTGGGGATAAAACTGGTGGCCAAGATGGCATTGTAGTTGAATGCTCCAGTACCGTTTACCTGTGGAAGACCCGTGCTGATGGCCTCCCGTACTTTAGCTTGCGTTTTCTGGGTTTCCAACTTCGAGCGCTGGATGAGGGTATTGTGCTGAAGCGCAAACTGCACGCTCTGCTTTGCCGAAAGCAGTTCCCCGCCGGCTTGAGCAGAAAGAACAGGCAGTAAGCCCATCAGCAACAATCCCAGCAGCATCCAAGTTCGGGTGATTTTATTGATGCCTTCAAAGTAATTCATGTGTTGGGTGTGTTTGAATTAAAAAAGTTGATCCTTCGTTGGGTAAAACCCTATTGTTATAAAAATGATTCCTTCTCCTTTTTCATTTCTGCAAGGTATTCCTGTAGTTTTTTCATTCCCTCCTCAGAAGCAATCCCCCGCAGAAAATTGTAGATGTACTCGATAAAAACTTGGTCAAACTGAAAAGTTTTTCGCGGAAAAAGTTCCTCGTCAAAAATGCCATTCATACCGCCTACGTGCATCCGCGCCACGATTTCGGGATTAAAATCAGTGCGGTAGAGCCCTTCTGCTATGCCTCTTTTCAAATTATCCAGGATCATCTGCACGCCATGCCCGCGTTGCAAATCCTGGATGACATTCCAAGCTTCCGAGTAATACTTCTTCAAATCATAAATTGCGCTGGGAGAAATCTCCCGAAACTCCTTGATGTCTTGCTTTACCATGAGCAAAAAAGCTTGCAAAGCATTCTGAGCAATTTTTATGATCTCCTCTCCATGGCACTTTTCTTCTTCAATGTGCGCGTTCACCGTTTGCAGGATCAAATCCTCTTTGTTTTCAAAGTACTGATAGAGGGTTTTCTTGGAGATACCCAGTTCACGCGCTATATCATCCATGCTGACGCTGCGGAAGCCATACTTCATAAAGCTGGCGGCAGCACGCTGCATGATCTTGTTCTTCATGTTTTTATCCTGATGTGATGTTGCTGTATCCATTTCCGTTGCAAATATATGTACCTAAAACTTAGGAAACTTGAAATAGTTTAAAAGTTTCCATCGTTTCTTTCGTTTCTCGACAAAAAACTAAAATTGATCGATGAACCTTCAAAATGATGAAGGAGGAAATAGCCAGGGTAACGCATTAAAATCAGGATTGCTCAAAATTGTTAGTGGCACATTTAAAATATTGTTTTTCAAATAATTGTGATTTTTCTACTATGGTGCTCCTGATTCCTAAAATGTCCTCAACTTTGGAAAAATAAGTGATGCGGAATAACCAATTTTTGGTAGCAGCGCAAGCCCCGCTAGGGGGCAAAATATGGGTAGAAACGATCGGTTACCCTCGGTTTAAGTCCTGTAGGGACGTGATGTGGTCGGTGCATCTAGGGGCAACATCACGTCCCTACGGGACTTAAATGCCATCAATCCTGCCTAATCTACCCATATTTTGCCCCTAGCGGGGCTTCTAGCGCCAATGGTCAATATTCGGGTTGATGCTTTCCCATTTCGGTGAGTCAATTGTTTTGGGCTTTAGCCGCCTAAACGTCTGTAGATTTGCGTTTTAGGCTTTGTTATGAAGGTGCGTAGCACCGCAGCAAGGCGTCGGGCAGAGAGGTTACGGTGCGTTGCACCTTTGGAAAAAATACAAAACCTACCTGCTACAGACGTTTTGGCGGCGCTGCCGCTGGGGGAAATGTCATCGACTTTGGAAAACGAGTGATGCGGAATAACCAATTTTTGGTAGCAGCGCAAGCCCCGCTAGGGGCAAAATGTGGGTAGAAACGATCGGTTACCCTCGGTTTAAGTCATGTAGGGACGTGATGTGGGCGGTGCATCTAGGGGCAACATCACGTCCATACGGGACTTAAATGCCATCAATCCTGCCTAATCTACCCATATTTTGCCCCTAGCGAGGCTTCTAGCGCCAATAGTCAATATTCGGATTGATGCTTTCCCATTTCGGTGAGTCAATTGTTTTGGGCTTTAGCCGCCTAAACGTCTGTAGATTTGCGTTTTAGGCTTTGTTATGAAGGTGCGTAGCACCGCAACAAGGGTTCTGGCGAGGAGGTTGCGCTGCGCTGCACCTTTGGAAAAAATACAAAACCTACCTGCTACAGCCGTTTTGGCGGCGCTGCCGCTGGGGGAAATGTCATCGACTTTGGAAAACGAGTGATGCGGAATAACCAATTTTTGGCAGCAGCGCAAGCCCTGTAAGGGCAAAATATGGGTAGAAACGATCGGTTACCCTCAGTTTAAGTCCTGTAGGGACGTGATGTGGCCGGTTTATCAAGGAGCACATCACATCCCTACGGGACTTAAATGCCATCAATCCTGCCTAATCTACCCATATTTTGCCCCTAGCGGGGCTTCTAGCGCCAATGGTCAATATTCGGGTTGATGCTTTCCCATTTCGGTAAGTCAGTAATATTACCCTCGCGAGGTAAAAGGTTGCAGGATTTTGCACCATGCGGTGCTTGGTTCTCCAATTTTAATGCGTCTGCCCCACCGGGAATAACTCTGCTATGTGGGGAAATGGAACGAGCTTGGAATATTGGGAAAGTAAATTTATTTTTTTTTTGCGACCGCTTTTTTCAGGAAAAATGCTTGATTTTGTGGTGCGCTATGAAGTCAAAAGTAGAAAAAATACCCCCAACAGCCATTCCCCAGCCTCGGAGAGGCTCAACGTTTGTAGAAAATGTCCACACCCACGGGCATTTCCCAGCCTCGGAGAGGCTTAACGTTTGTAGAAAAAATCGATAGCGCGCATCAAAATCCCGCTAATTCCTTACGTCAAATGCATTTTTTTTCACTTTCTCCCACAAATTAAATATTTTAGCTACCTCAAGCTAAAACCTGATGTCACAAGCCTTAGATCAACTTCGCAGTAAATGGAAAATGCTCATCGCCAACGGAAAGTTTGACGAACTTTTTCGTGACATGAACAAGCAGCTGAATTTAAATTCAACTGCCGGCAAAAATCTTATCCTCATCCAGAGTCGCCACAGCAGCCGCAATCAAAATGAAATGAAAGGCATTGTTTCTCATGGAGAGGATCAATTGGACAGCAATAAAATCAGCGATTCGCTCCTAAAACTTATTGATGGTTTAAACGCCGAAGACATTGACCCCAATAGCCCCGCCGTCGAAGATACCCTGGATGCCCTGGCCCGCCAACTCGATGTACAAATTCCGCTCACCCCCCTGCACCTGGTCAATTGCGACCGCAAAGACGCGCGAAAATCCTTTCGCCGTAGTTTTGGACGCTGGCAAGAAGCCGAACGCACTTTTCAGTTTTATTTCATCCTGGCCTGTCCTACCCAAGAACCGGAAGGTTTTTCCGAACGCATCATTTACGAATTGTTGGGCGATCATGAGGACAATCACCACCAAAGCATC
Organism: Chitinophagales bacterium; assembly: GCA_038240665.1. Lineage (GTDB taxonomy): Bacteria > Bacteroidota > Bacteroidia > Chitinophagales > Saprospiraceae > Haliscomenobacter. The sequence continues at coordinate 7,587 of JBBRGN010000124.1, forward strand.
AATTACCAGCGCCGCGAGGATACGGGTCGGGCACGGATTGAGCGCCTGCCATTGGGAATGACCCTCAAAACTTCGCAAGAGGCTTTTAAAAAATATTTTGCCACTCGATTCCCCTTGGGTGACGCTACTTTTGACGAATACCTGCGTACGGGTTTGCCCCTCTTGAATTGGGAATACATCGCTACTGTGATGTCGATTACCGCTCAAGATTGGGATCCGGATTTGGTAGAAGATTACCTCCAATGGCTCATGGACAGCTTCCTAGCGGTCAATGCCCATTCCTCCAGCTTTTTGTTCTTTTTTGTGATCTCGCTGAAAAATGCCCATGATGAAGCTAAAATTCGCGGCGACGACAAGGACATCCTGAACAGCGTAAAACAATTGATAGAAAAAAACGGGGAACACGCGGTGTTGATATCCGCCCTTCCACCCGTGGAAGCCGAAGATTTTGAATATTGGCTGGAAGAACTGGGTAGTCCGCCACAAAATCAAAAAGACGCAATCATTCAAGCCATCGTCAACCGAATCCCTGAGGAAGAAAAAAAGCGTTTTAATATGCCCGATAAATTATTGAACATGGAACACATCGAAGATTTTCAGGAAAGAGTCTATAAAATCCATAAGTGATAAAATGCCCACTATGATCAAGCACTATATACCCAATACCTCCCAAGCCTTGCCGGCTTTTCAACCCAACGACAAACTCCGCGATCCGGCTTTGTACCACCCACAACCGGAATTGGTCGACGCAGTCAATGTGGCCCTCACCTTGGGGCTTCCGCTACTGCTAACTGGCGAACCGGGCTCCGGCAAAACGGAATTGGCCAAACACCTGGCCTGGCATTTTAAACTCGGCGACTTGCTCCGCCTCGATGTGCAAAGCACCTCTACTTCCAACGATCTTTTTTACCGCTACGATGCCTTGGGGCATTTTCAATACAATCAAAACAGCCCTCATGCGCTGAGCAAGGAGGAATTGGAAAAACGTTTTATCCGCTACGTGGCACTAGGCGAAGCCATCAAATCGGATGCGCGCCGGGTGGTACTGATCGACGAGATCGACAAAGCTCCGCGCGATTTCCCGAATGATGTGCTGGCGGCCTTGGAAGAGCTTACCTTTTATGTGCCCGAGATTGACACCCGGTTTACGGCAAAATCAGCCAATCAGCCCTTGGTCGTGTTGACTTCAAACAGTGAAAAAAACCTCCCCGACGCGTTTTTGCGCCGGGTCGCTTATCACCACATCAGCTTCCCCGGGCCGGAAAGGCTGCTGGCCATTGTCAGTGCCAAAGTAGCGGGCTATAGCAAAGAGCAATTGGAACCATTGATCGATCATTTTTTGGAGATCCGCAGCAGTGATTACAACCTCAAAAAAATACCAGCTACCGCGGAGTTGATCCAATGGGCGTATTTTTTGCAGTCGGCGGGTTTTGATCCAGCACAGTTGGAGCAATCGCAAAAAAGTGCGGAGGTGCAGGGTATTTTGCACAGTTCGTACGCAGTGTTGGCCAAAACGAAAGAGGATTTGGCGGCGCTGCGGAAGCAAGCAAAATAATTTAGCTCCTGGCAACCCCGAACCATTCCCTCCAAGCGCCCCTGAAGGGGTAAAAGGTTTGTAGAAAATGAATTGCGGGATGTTTTTATACGACCCCGACAGGGTTACCGCTTAGACAAGCTACAGCCTGCTTTTTGTCAGGAGTAAGCACGGTGGTGAGGTTTTGCAGGCTGTGCTCCCCTTCAAGGGTCGGGGGTTCTTAAACGCGCATTCGATTTTCGAAATCAACGCGCCAACATGCATTTTTAAACAAAAAAACTTAAACAAAAAAAACTTGTCCGCCCAAACGCTTCGTCATCAGCTCATGGCCGTCCTGCTCAGCGAACTCGACGCCTCAGGAAAACCCCTCGGTACCGACAAGTACCTACAGGTGCAGGAACTCCTGCGCCAGGTACCCGCCGAGTTGCCCACGAAGCAATTGCGCAGCCTCCTAGCCCCACTTTTTTCCACCAGCCCCAAAGACCAAGAAGCATTCTACGCCCTTTTTGACCAAAGCTGGAAATTCGTCAAGGAACTCAACCAGCAAACCGCTCCTGATCCAGTCCCTTATGAAGAGGATCGCGCATTTAAAAAACCGGTTCCTCCGGTTCCACCAAAAAAAATCAACTGGCGCCTGATTGCACTTTCCGTGCTGGCCGTGGCCGCTATTACCGTTTTTGTCCCCTGGAAAAAACTTTTTCCAACTAGTCAGACCGGTGATGTAAGCTCCTCCCGATCCCGCACCGAACGCCTCAGTCTAGCGCCGGGCGATACCAGCCGCATCCTTTTGCGACTGCCAGGCGACACCGCCCAACTGCGACAAGCGACGCCTACCAAATGGCAGTCTACCCCGCACGCCGGGCGTTACCAAGTGAACCTGAGCGCGGAAGCGGCTTATGCCGCCAACGCTGCTGCCGCCGTGGGCAGCCTGGATTCGATGCAGATTACCTTGCAGTTTGGGCAGCGGATCGATAGCATCCAGCTGATCGCTGAGATCATTGCCCCCGAGAAACCAGTGGCAATCGACACCAACCTGATCGCCGAGCTGCCCCTCCCCTTTCCCCAGGATACTGCCGATTTTGCACAGTTGCGTATCGACTCAAACAAACAGGCGCGCTATGACTGGTGGAAACGCTACGAGTGGCCGCTCAAAGGACTTGTACTGCTGGGGTTGGCGCTGTTAGCCTACGTGATCCTTTACCTGGACCAACGTCGGCGCGCCAAGGCAGTAGCCGAACTCCAGCGCCCCGATCGTGCACCTTATCTTTGGAATCCCGATACCGGGGTCAACGCCGCTGATTTCCTCGCCGCCGATGCGCAGGCCTTGCTCGCGCGCCTCCGCGGCCGCAACCCCAACGAGGAGCACCTGCGTCTGGATCTGCCTGCTACCGTACGCGCCAGCACCCGCGCGGGTGGCCGCATCCAACTGCGCTACCGCCGCCAAACTTTGCCGACAGAATACCTCCTGCTCATCGATCGCCTCGATGCACAGGATCACCGCGCCCGTTTGTTTGATGCCCTGTACCAGGTGTTTTGGAGCGCTGAAGTGCTGGTGAGCCGCTATTACTACGATGGCGACCCCCGACTCTGTTTTAACGAAGCCCACCCTCAGGGACTTCCGCTGAGCGAATTGCAGTACCGCCACCCTACGGCGCAGTTGTTGCTCCTCGGAGACGGACAGGGTCTGCTCTCGGCGGTAAAGGGTACGGCCGCCAAGTGGACAACGCTGCTCGAGCAGTGGTCGCGCCGGGTGCTCCTGCATACCCGCCCACTGGAGAGCTGGAGCAAAAGAGAAAAAGTACTCCAGGATTTGCTGCCCGTACTCCCGGCCAGTCCCGGTGGATTGAGCGCCGCTATCGATCTTTTTGCCACCGAAAACCCCGCCGAGGTACGCCCGGATCTGTTGGAGCGCATCAGTGACGCCTTGCAAAAGCACTTTGCCTTTGAACACGAACTGCTGCCGGATCTACAACGGCATTTTTCCGAACCGCTCATCGATTGGATCGCCGCTTGCGCGCTTTGGCCCACCTTGCACTGGGATCTTACCTTGCACCTGGGGAAAATAGTCGGCGAACGAAGCAACCAAAACCTGCTCGACTTTAGCGGAATACGGGAACTGACCCGGCTACCCTGGTTTGTGGAAGGAAGGATACCCGATGCGGCGCGCATCATTTTGGTGGCGTACTTGCAACGCCGCGGGCTGGAAATTCCCCTGCGCGAGGCCATCCGCGCGCTGCTGCACCATACCCAGCCTCCCGGTACGGATACGCTAGCCTACGATGCCTACCGCATGAACGTGATCGTAAACGAGCTTTCGCTGCGCCCCAATGCGGCCAAACGCCGCGTACTGGAACGCGAATTTGAACGCTACCTACAGGCCAAAAAACAAATCGACGTTGTAGCCATCAAATTACTCTACCGCCCCATCACGCCACTGGATGTGCTGCTGAGCGAGCGCATGAAAAAATACGCCTTCCGCGAGGGCTATCGGGCATTGGGTTGGCGATTGGCCCCCCAGCTGCTGGCCAGTTGGCTGCTGCTGGGAATTGGTGTGGCGGTTTTTCCCCTCCCCCAAAAACCTTGTGACGGGAAGCTGGTAAACTACCAGAACCAAAGCTACTGCCTCTCCACCCCGCGCGACCAGCTCCTCCACCTAGAGCAACTGGCCGCCGACGCCATCCGCGCCCAGCAACCCCTGAAAGTAAAAAGCCTGGTGGCCGCCGCTGATTTGATCAAAACACAGGATACTGCTTTTTACGAAAATACGGCCGCCCGCTATTACAACCAGGGCGCGCAACTGTACAATTGTAGCCGTACGCCCACTGCCGGCTGTAGCCCCCTGCCTGCGGATAGCCTGCGCACCTTGGCTTGTGGGGATTTTTTGCGCGGCGATAGTCTGTATACCCGATTGCTGGGCCGCCCCGGACCACAGTTTTTTGCAGCGCAGCAGCGCAGTTGCCCGCAAGCTATCAACCCAAATACGGGCAGGCCTAATACCACCCAAACGCCAGCTGCTTTTGACCTACGCGGTACGGTGCTGGATGCGCTTACCCAAAAACCCATTGCCGGGGCACTTATCCAACTGGCTGGATTAAAAACCCGCAGCAATGGCCGCGGGCAGTACCAATTCCAACTGCCCAGCGGCGCGGCGCGTACCAGCCTGAACTTGCAGGCCAGCGCCAAAGACTACGACCCCCTGCAGCTGCGCACCGCCGCACTGCCTACGCTGCCAAAGCTGCGCCTGACTCCATCCAGCTCCTCATTGGAAGCGATCGCCTGGGAAAAAGCCCTAAAAGTCGACCGCCCAGAAGGCTATACCATATACCTCGCCGACTTTCCCACGGGCGCGCACGCTGCGGAAGCCCGCCAACGAATCAGCGCGGCTACCTCAGTGCGCGAGCAGGCGGCCTGGGGCGCTGCCCAAAAAACCGACAGCTCAGATGGCTATACCACCTACCTCGCCGACTTTCCCACGGGCGCGCACGCTGCGGAAGCCCGCCAACGTATCAGCGCCGCCGCCTCGGCGCGCGAGCAGGCCGCCTGGCCTACTGCCCAAAAAACCAATACCCTAGCGGGCTACCAGGCTTTCCTAAGCGCCTACCCGCAGGGCGCCTATGCTGCCGAAGCGCAAAACCGCCTGGAACAACTGCGCGATGATGCGGCCTGGGAAAAAGCGCAAACTGCCCAGACTCCCGCCGCCTGCCAACAGTACCTGCAACAGTACCCGCAAGGCCGCCATGCTGCCGAGGCGCGCACCTGTGCCGACCCGAGACCCCAGACAGGTACCACCGATATCCCCAAGCCCAACCTGGTACGGATACCCGGCGGTAGCTTCCAGATGGGGGATGTGATGGAAGATAAAGAATCTAGTGACGAACTCCCTGTACATACTGTAAGCCTCGACGCCTTTGAGCTGGGGCGCTACGAAGTGACCTTTGCCGAGTACGACCGCTATTGCGAGGCGACCAAAAAAGAAAAACCAGCGGACAAAGGATGGGGACGTGGCAGCCACCCCATCATCAACGTAAGCTGGGGGGATGCCATCGCTTATTGCAACTGGCTGAGTACCCAGCATGGCTACCAGCAGGTATACGTGACCGGTAAAGGCACCGAAGTGCAAGTAAACGCCAAAGCCAATGGCTACCGCCTGCCCAGCGAGGCGGAGTGGGAATACGCGGCGCGCGGTAGAAGCAAAAAAGTGCGTTTTGGGAATGGCAAGGACATTGCCGACCCCAAAGAGATCAATTTTGAGGGCTCAAAAGAATACAAGAAATCGTACTCGGTTGTTGGCGAAAACCGCCAACAGACCGTACCCGTTGGCAGCCTAAATAGCCCCAATGCCCTAGGGCTACACGATATGAGCGGCAATGTATATGAATG
>JBBRGN010000125.1:0-13498 GCA_038240665.1 Chitinophagales bacterium
CCAGCGCCCGATAAAGCGGGTCAAGGATTTGAGCTCGTATAACCCTTTTTGGATTTCTGGAGCGCCGATTTGCCATTCCTTTGGCAACCATTCAACCGCTTGTAATACGGTTTGAAGGTTTTTTTCCTGATAGCCCCCGTGCAGGTTGGCGGATAAGGCTAGATACAAGTCTACTCCGTCTTTTTTTACCCCAAAACTAGTGTGTTCCAGATCTTCTTGTAGTATCTTGATCGCAAAATGTTGATCGGCAAAAATAATGGGAACACCCATTTGCTGCGCTTTTTCCAGAAAAACCGACGCGGTTTCGGAATGGGTCTCTCCGATCACCACTGGAATGCCGGACTTGATGATCCCGGCTTTTTCGCCAGCAATCAAGGGCAGGGTATCCCCCAAAAACTGTTGATGATCAAAACTAATGTTGGTGATGATGCTTAACTCGGGCGTGATGATGTTGGTGCTGTCAAATCGACCGCCCATACCCACCTCAATTACTGCAACATCCACCTCTTGAGCAGCAAAGTACTCAAAAGCCATGGCCAGGATCAGTTCAAAATACGAAGGCTCTACGGAGGCGATCATTGGGCTCATCCGTTCGGTGAATTCGACGACAAAGTCTTTGGAAACATAATTTCCATTGACTTTGATCCGCTCTCGAAAATCAAGATAATGTGGCGATATGTACAATCCGGTTTTCAAACCTTTCGCTTGCAAGATGGCGCTCATCATATGAGCAGTAGACCCTTTGCCGTTGGTGCCTGCGATATGGATGGTTGGGTATTTTTTTTGCGGCTCACCTAAAAAATCGGTAAGCACCCGGATATTACCGAGGTCTTTTTTATATGCGGATGCGCCTACGCGGTGAAACATGGGCAACTGCTGAAACAAGAAATCCAATGTTTCTTGGTAGTTCATACGGTAATACTGATTTTAACCGCAAATATTAGCATAATTTTGGAAAAAGCGTAATGGATCTTTAATGTCCTTAAAGACAAAAGCCAAAGCAATGAAATTCAATGCTTTGGCTTTTATGTATTCTAGTTATAATTCTACTGTACTCGGAAACGGTAGGTAATGGTTCCGCATTGTTTATCTACATCGCCGGAATCAAATTTCCAACGCATGGCATTGGTACGCGCTAGGGAAACCAAGTTGCCCGATGAAGTCGTGGATCCTTTTTGAGTAAAGTCGGCGGAAATTACGCTACCATCTTTATCTACGCAAACGTACAACACTACCGTGCCTTCATCCTGTGAATTATCGACAATTTTTGGCGATGATCGTACATTCCGCGAACCCAAGCTACCACCAATTGTACCGGTTCCGGTACTGATCCCTTCCAATTTTTTTGCATTGGGATCGCCATCGGGGTCGCCCTGGTTGCCTGGTTTTCCGGTATTGCCTTTGCCACTGCCTTTACCACCGCCGCCAAACAGACCACCAATTTGGTCTTTCATGGCTTTGGCTTCAGCGTCTTTGCGTTTTTGTTCCGCATCGGCGCGTTGTTTAACTGCTGCATCTTCGCGGGCAATCCGATCGGTTTCTTCCCGGATCTGTTTATCCCTTTCTTTTTGCTGACGAATGGCAATGGCGTTGGGATCTTCCGTGGTTACCGAAGGCTTCTGAGTCGGTTTAGGACTCGGAGTTGGCTTGGTAGGTTTGGAGATCACTACCGGTTCTTTCGTTGGTTTGGGCTTGGGTTTGTTCACTGGCGGTGCTGGAACTGGCACTGGCGGTCCCGGCGTATTGTCGGTTCCCTGACCTACATCCGGCACACCAAGATTGACCAAAATACCCTCTGGCGGCGGGGTTAGCTGGTGCGCGTGAGAAGTAGCTCTAAGCATCAGCAAAAGAATAAAAACGGTGTGTACCACCGTCGTTAGGATGATCCCCTGGTTTTTTACTTTGCGCTGAAATCCCGATGTATTATCTGCCATGACTGGACTCAATTTCTGATCAAAAAAAATTCTTATTCAGCTGTATTGAGGATCGCATTGATCCCCAACTGATAAGTAAGATCCATAATTTTTACCACACTTTCAACCGGTGCTTCAGGAGATGGTGATACCGTAACGTATACCGTTTCCAGTGTTTCCTTCCGCATGGCTTTAAGCTGATCTTGAATCAACAAGTAACTCGAGGCCCTTCGATTGAATAAAAAAGATCCATCCGGTTCAATACCGATATCCGAAAGCCTTTCTTTGACCTTATCAGCATTGTTGGTGGACTTACCAGGTAATTCCAAATTCAGGGCACTGGGAGCAGTCAGCGTAGAAGTCATCATGAAAAACATCAACAAGATGAAGATGATGTCGGTCATGGAAGTCATACCATGTTCCCCGCCTTTTCTGCGATCTTTAGCGCGCAAGTTCATTCCTGATGTATTTTAAGGATGCGGTTGAGTTGCCAAAATAGCCTTGGTTCCCAAGACGTTGGCAATTTTCATCACATCGGTTACTTTTTTAAATGGCACTCCTTTTTCAGCGATGATGGTGACGGTAATGTCTTCCTTAGCTGCCTTTTTAGCTTCGATGGCTTGAGCAATAACGTCTTTGAGGTTTAGCTCCTCGGTAGGGTTATCGTTTACCTCATAGCCTTGTCCGCCAGAGCGGATTTCCACGGTGATCTTAATCGGCGCTTTGGCGCGTGAAAAAGATTCAGGCAATTCAAAAGGCACCACTTTAATCAAAGTAGAAGTCAGCATAAAAAAGATGAGCAACATAAAAATGATGTCGGTCATCGAGGAAAGATTCACCTCGGTAAGTCCTCGCTTTTCTTTGCGTAAAGCCATAACTTATACTATGTATGGGCAAAAAAGAAGGGCTACTTCTCCACTGCCGATGATAAAAAAGAGCACGCAAGTTCTAAACCAATTAGAACGATGGTTCCTGGATCATGTCAATGAAATCAAAGGTGCTAAGTTCCATGTTATAGACCACCCGATCGATCATGCCATTGAGGATGTTGTAAAAAATGAAAGCCATGATCCCGGTGGTCAATCCCAATGCCGAGGTAAACATTTTCACATAGATCCCTCCTGCAATAACGCCGATGGTCAAGTTGTTGGACTCTGCCAAAGCCGAAAAAGTTTGAATCATCCCGGCAATGGTTCCCAAGAAACCAAACATGGGCGCAACGCCAGCAATGATACTTAGTACATTGAGGTTAGATTCCATTTTGGAAATTTCAATCTTTCCTACGTTTTCAATGGCATGCTCGATATCGCGTACCGGTTTGCCGATGCGCAGAATACCTTTCAATACCATCATGGCCACCGGTGAGTTGCTAGCCTGGCAGAGTGCTTTGGCTGCGCTAATGTTGCCATTTTGAACATTCACCCGAATATTGTTCATAAAGTTTTCATCCACTCTGGAAGCACGCTTGATCATGCGGTAGCGCTCATAAAAAATGAAAAGGGCAATAAAAGACATCATAATGATCAAAGAACTAATGATTATCCCGGCAGGACCACTTTCCAGCAACAACTCGAAAGTGCTGTGGCTCGTTCCGATTGGAGGCGTGGTGCCGCTTTGAGAAGAAGTGTCTAAACCCGCTTGTAGCAAAAGAATGTTCATCGACATGGACAATAATGTTTTGATTAGCTCGTATTTCGGTTTGAAACGATGGTAGACTCTAGGAAAGTATTCTACACGCGGCCAAATTTAACAAATAACAAATAGAATAATATAGGCCACTTTGAAAAAAGACTTGAATTTATCCTACATTTGCCCTACTTTGGAAAAAAAATCCTTTTTTTATTTAAAAATTCCCTCGAAACTCCACTTCCTAAAGTCCATCAGTTGAGCGATCCCCGTTAAACTTTTATCCTTCTATTACTTAACAAACCCTTTAACTTTCCAATTTAAAACGCGTAAAATACCCTAATTGAGCAAAATTGAATTGTTAGTAAATATTAAGTTTAAAAATTTATAAAAACACATTTTTGATATGGCAAGTTCTATGGTACCCTCGGGTGATTTAATCCGAATAGGGGTTTTTTATGATGGTCATTATTTTTTACAAGTTAGCAATTTTTATAACTATGTACACGAACAACGCAGCCGAATCAGCATCCGCGGACTGCATGATTTCATCCGCCGACAGGTAGCATTAGAGGAAGAAACGGAAACAAGGCGTTGTCAAATTATTGATTCCCACTATTTTAGAGGTCGACTAAGTGCAAGTGAAGCAAGCCAACGCGGGAATCTACTCTACTTCGAACGTGCTTTTGACGACATCCTGATGAGCGAAGGGGTAACTGTTCATTACCTTCCGGTACGCAACTTTCATGGTCGATGGCAAGAAAAAGGAATCGATATCTGGATGGCGCTGGAAGCCTATGAAATGACTTTCCACAAACGTTTTGACGTGATCGTTCTGATTGCTTCTGACGGAGACTACGTGCCGCTAGTTCGCAAACTTCATTCGCTGGGTAGTCGGGTGATGGTATTGAGCTGGAATTTTGAATACACCGATGAGGATGGACAAAAATTCACCACGCGTACTTCTCAGGATTTGATTGCTTCGGTAACCTATCCGGTGGCCATGCATGATTTGATTGATGAGCGCAGTAAACGGAACGAAGCTGTCATTGACAACCTTTTTGTCCCTCGTCCCGACAATAAGCTATCGCTCAAACATACTTCTGCGTGGAAACCAACCGAAGCAGATGGCGAAGAGGAAGAGGAAGAACTACAGGAAAGCATCATCCTTTCGCTCAAAGAAGGGTATGGATTCATCAAATATCCGCCAAATAACGTTTTCTTCCATTTTAGCTGTTTGGTAGATTATGATTTCAACGATCTAGAAATTGGTGATAAGGTACAATTTACCCTTGAAGCCAAAGACGATGGCCGCGTTATGGCCAAAGAAGTGATGGTGGTAGAGTAATTTTTATTATTGTACCATTAAGCAACGGCTAAAGGACATTCGGATTTATTCGGGGTCAGGTGATTATGTCCTGTACCCCGAATATTTTTTTAACCTAGTTTTTTTATGCTCGCCTGTCCTTAGTGCTTTAAACCTGTCGCTTATTCCCATTTTCATTTTTTTCTCTGCGTGTTTTCCCAAATAAATAAACCATTATTCGCAACAGTTTTATATTTTTGCACTGCCAGCGAAAATTCGCTAATTTTTTTATTTAAACCGAACACCGCATCAATGAGCAGAAGAATTAAAAAAGCTGCAGTACTTGGTTCTGGGGTAATGGGCGCCGGTATTGCTTGCCATTTTGCCAACATTGGCCTGGAAGTACTGATGCTTGACATTGTCCCTTTTGACCTCAAAGACGATGAAAAACAGCAGCCAGCCGCCCGAAATCGCATTGTAAATCAAGCCCTAGACAATGCCCTTAAATCTAAACCAGCTTCCCTTTTTGATAAAAAATTTGCTTCCCGCATCACCACTGGCAACTTTGATGATGATTTGGCCAAAATCAAAGATTGTGATTGGATTATTGAAGTGGTGGTAGAAAACTTGGAAATCAAAAAACAGTTGTTTGCAAAGGTAGATCAGCACCGCAAACCTGGTACTTTGATCACTTCCAATACCTCGGGGATTCCAATCCATTTGATGCTGGAAGGTCGCAGCGCCGATTTTCGCGGGCATTTTTGCGGTACCCACTTCTTTAATCCGCCCCGCTATTTGCGCTTGTTTGAAGTAATCCCAACAACGGAGACAAAACCCGAAGTGGTTGATTTCTTCATGCATTATGGAGATGTTTTCCTTGGAAAAAGAACGGTATTGTGTAAAGATACGCCTGCTTTTATCGGTAACCGGGTCGGTGTATACGCGATGGCCAAAATATATCAGTTGACTACCGAGTTGGGGCTAACCATTGAAGAAGTGGACGCCCTAACTGGCCCTGCAGTAGGAAGGCCCAAAACCGGAACTTTTCGCCTCGGCGATTTGGTAGGTCACGATACTGCTTCTAAAGTGATCCAAGGCATCAAAGACAATTGCCCGGATGATGAACAAGCGCATGCGTTCAACATTACGCCTTATTTGCAATTTTTGCTTGATCATAAATTCCTAGGCAACAAAACTGGTCAAGGTTTTTACAAAAAAACCAACGACAAAGACGAGAAAGGGAAACCAATCGTACTGGCTTTGAACCTAGAAACCTTAGAATACCACCCTTCTACGCGTCCAGATCTGCCCAGCCTTAAAGCTACTAAGCAAATTGACAACCTCCAAAAACGGGTTCAGGCCATTTTTGATGCGCCTGATAAAGGCGGTCAATTGATTCAAAAGTCGTTGTTGGGTCTTTTTGCCTATGTATCTAACCGGGTTCCTGAAATCACCGATCACCTCTTCAGCATTGATGATGCCATGAAAGCCGGTTATGGCTGGGAGTTGGGACCCTTTGAATATTGGGAAACCATTGGCATTGAAAAATGCATCACGCTAGCGGAAGCACAGGGTGAAAAAATAGCTACTTGGGTAAAAGACATGCTGGTGAATGGCCACACTGCTTTTTACAAAAGCGAGGGCGGAAAGCGTTTGTGTTATGATCAGGCCAGCAAATCATATCAATTGATTCCTGGCGCTGCTGAGATTGTGCAGCTCGACAATTACCGCGACCAAGCTCCGGTACACAAGACATCCGAAACCACCCTGCACGATATCGGCGATGGCGTACTTTGTTTAGAATTCACCAGCCCCCATAATGCCATTGGTGAAGGTGTCCTTCAAGGCATGAACGATGCCATCCGTATTGCTGAGGAAGGAAATTGGAAAGGTTTGGTCATTGGCAACAACTCCGCCAATTTTACGGTAGGTGCCAACTTGATGATGATCGGTATGCTGGCTTATCAGCAGGATTTTGATCAACTCAACATGGCAGTCAATCTATTCCAGCAAACCACTATGCGTTGTCGGTATTCCAGTATTCCGGTAGTGGTTGCTACCCAAGGCTATTGTTTTGGTGGCGGTTGTGAAACCTTGATGCATGCCGATGCTGGAGTTGTTTCAGCAGAATCGTACATTGGTTTGGTGGAAGTAGGCGTGGGCATCATTCCTGGCGGTGGCGGTACCAAAGAGATGGCTTTGCGGGCTTCCGACTCTTTCCGCGAAGGTGATGTAATGATTCCTACTTTAATTGAAAAATTCAAGGCGGTTGCGATGGCCAGCGTAGGTACCTCTGCACAAGAGGCCTTCAATTACGGCTACCTCCTTCCTCAACGCGATACCGTTGTCATGAACAAAGACCGGGCAATTGCAGAGGCCAAAAACAAGGTACTCGAACTCTCCGACAACTACACTCAGCCCTTACCACGTACTGATATTACCGTTTTAGGAAGAACAGGTCTTGCTGCACTTTATGTAGCTGCTAACGAACTTCAGCTAGGCAAATATGCTAGTCCACACGACATCAAGATATCCAAAAAGGTGGCTTATGTTCTTTGTGGCGGCGATCTAACCGGTATTCAAACTGTTTCTGAACAGTATTTGTTAGATGTGGAGCGGGAAGCGTTCCTAAGTTTGTGTGGCGAATCCAAAACACTGGAACGCATCCAGTACATGTTGCAGAACAACAAACCTTTGCGCAATTAAAAAAAGACATCATGGAAGCATATATCGTAAAAGCTTATCGCTCGGCTGTAGGCAAATCAAAAAGAGGAGGTTTTAGAAATTACCGCTCCGATGATTTGGCCGTTGACGTGATCAAATACTTAATGGCACATACGCCCGAAGTGGATCCAAAAATGATCGACGACGTATTTGTGGGTTGTGCCAATCCTGAAGGGGAACAAGGTTTTCAAATTGGTCGCCAAATTTCCTTGCGCGCCCTAGGGATTGAAGTACCCGGCGTAACTGTAAACCGGTACTGCGCCTCAGGCCTAGAAACCATCTCGATGGCGGTAGCCAAAATTCGCGGTGGTATGGGTCACATGTACATTGCGGGCGGCACTGAGAGCATGAGCATGATCCCGATGACTGGGTACAAACTCGCGCCAGCCTATGCAGTTGCATCGGAAACCCCCGATTACTTGGTGAGCATGGGTCTTACTGCCGAAGCGGTGTCCCAAAAGTATGGCATCACCCGCGAAAAAGCGGATGAATTTGCTTACAACTCGCATGTAAAAGCAGCCAAAGCCATTGACGAAGGCAAATTCAAATCGGAGATTGTACCCGTTACCGTAAAGGAGGTTTTTGTCCAAAACAACAAACGGGTTGAAAAGGATTTTTTGGTGGATACGGACGAGGGCGTTCGTCGGGATACAACCATCGCTGGTTTGGCGGGATTGAGACCTGCCTTTGCCAACGGCGGGGTGGTCACAGCTGGAAACTCGTCACAAACTTCTGATGGTGCATCGTTTGTCTTAGTGGTGAGCGAAGAAATGGTAAAACAACTCAATCTTCAACCCATTGCTCGGTTGGTAGCCTGTTCAGTTGGCGGCGTTGATCCTTTATATATGGGAATTGGCCCCTGCGCAGCGATTCCAAAAGCGCTAAAGCAAGCAGGATTGAAACAGTCGGATATCCAACTGGTGGAATTAAACGAGGCCTTTGCCGCACAAGCCTTGGCGGTCATCCAAGAAGCTGGCCTTAATCCAGACACTGTTAATGTAAATGGCGGAGCAATTGCTCTGGGACACCCATTAGGATGTACCGGTGCTAAATTGTCAACGCAGCTGTTCAACGAGCTGCAACGTCGTGGTCAAAAGTACGGAATGGTAACTGCCTGTGTGGGCGGAGGCCAGGGCATTGCTGGGATCTACGAAATGGTTTAAGTTTTTTTTGGCTATACAAAAAAGGCGCCTTCCCCTTATATGGAGAAGACGCCTTTTTTTGTTATCCTATCTTCCTACAATTGACCGCAATCTTCAATAAAGACCGGCTGGCTGGTGATGCCGCGCTGTGATCCTACGCCTTCAATTTTTTCTACCACCTCGTATCCTTCTACCACTTGACCGAAAACGACATGTTTGCCGTCCAACCAAGGCGTTTTGATCGTACAGATAAAAAATTGAGAACCATTGGTGTTTGGACCAGCATTGGCCATCGATAAAATACCAGGTCCGGTATGTTTACCTGCTTTTCCTGCAAAGGTCTCGTCGGCAAATTTTGCGCCGTAAATTGATTCTCCACCGGTACCATTTCCAGCAGTAAAATCTCCTCCTTGGCACATAAATTCGGTGATCACCCGGTGAAAGCCTGATCCTTTGAAATGCAAAGGTTTACCTGAAAGTCCAATCCCTTTTTCTCCGGTACACAACGCGCGAAAATTTTCAGCGGTTTTGGGTACAGCGTCAGCAAAAAGTTCAAATACAATTCGTCCGGCAGGGCTACCGCCTAGATTCATATCAAAAAAAACGCGCGGATTAGCCGCATTTTGCTCAACTGGAGCTACAAAAGATGCATTACTCATAATAAAAGTGTACTTGTATGATGTAATTAACTGCCTTTCTGCTTTTTTTGTTGAAAGGCTTCGCAAATATCCAAAAAACAAAGTCAAAAATGTAAACAAAAACACCCTGTGAAAGCCATTCATGGAATGCTCGCACAGGGCGGATCATATCTTTTTGGCAAAAATCGCCTATTAACGCATAATCGTAACGTTACCTCGTACAATTACCCCATTTGGAATATCCAAACGCAAGATATAGTAGTAGGTTCCGGTTGGTAAATCTTCACCTGATTGATTGGTACCTTTCCAGTCGTTCAAATAAGGACGAACTTCGTATACGATATCCCCCCAACGGTTGAAAATGATAAATTCGTTTTTCGCATATTTCTCCGGAGTAAGATCCAATTGTTCAAAACGCAGTTGGTCGTTTTTACCATCTCCGTTTGGCGTAATGGCGTTAGGCGTCAAAGGCCGGTAATCAGGATCAGCCGGTATTTTGATATTAACTACTGCCGTATCACAAAGGTCCCTACAAGTTTTGCTGCAAATAACGTACGTAAACTGATCATCTCCAAAAACACCGCGGGCAATTCGATAGGTAGCCACGCCATTTACCAAAGAATCCAGTTTACCAATCTTAGGTCTAGAGATGACTTTGATTTCATAACCAGTTTTACCCAATCGTTGATCGTTGCGAACGATATTGATGCTTCCTTCGGTTTGGCCTACATTTAACGTAAGCAGATCATCTGCTGCAAGCGGATTTTCTTCCCGACGTATAATGATGGTGTCTTTGCTGTAGTTGGGACAAGATGGCGCCGATAAACTCCAGAAGAACTTGTTGTCGCCAGCCTTTAAACTTGTTACAATTGTACTACGTTCGGTATCTGTTTCGATGCGTGCGCTACCCGCTGAAATCCACTTACCAGTGGTACCCAAAGGTAGGTTTGCCGAAATAGAACCTTCATCGGTACAAGTTGTAGTATCTCTACCTGCCCTTGCTGGTGCCAATGAATTGTCCAGTTGAACAACAACAGTAGCTGTGCTCGTACAATTATTGGCGGTATTGGTAATCAGCAAATTATAGCTACCCGGAGCATTTACTTCAGGCGACAAGGTATTGTCATTAGCAATGGTACCCGTTCCATTGCCAACCGCCCATTTGTAAGTAAAGCCTGCTCCTGTTGCGGATCCCGCCCCCGAAAGCAACACTTTGGCACCTGCACAAGGCACGGTTACGGGAGAAGTTACTTTCACGGTTGGATTTTGGCGACTATCCACTACCCTAACTTGCGCGGTATCGATACAGCCGTTTTGGGTGTTTTCGACTTTAAGTTCGTACTGTCCGCCAGCTGTAACATCTACTATTAAGCTATTGCTGGTAGGCGTGGTAGTTTGTCCGGTTATACCTCTCCAGGTAGCTTTGTAAATAGCTCCATTGGTAGAAGTTGAACCATCCAGTGTCACCTTGTTGTTCTGGCAAGTAATAGGATTCGGCAGTTTAACTACTGCATCTGGAAGCTTGCGGTTTTCAGAAACCTTGACGGTATCAATCATGGTACAACCGTTGATCGTATCCCGTACTGTAAGGATATAAGTACCCACCTTGGTAACCTTTACTTTGGCTGCACTAGCTGGCGCAGGCGCAGGAATACCGCCTAAAGATTTCCATAGGTAAGCAATTTTGTTCCCTGTTGCTGATCCAATACTTGACAGAGTAACGGTGTCGCTTCGACAATCAATGACCTGATCCGTACCTGCATTGGCCAATGGCGCGATGGTATCTCCAGGAATAATTTGATCCCGTTCCCCAACGCAACCTGTGGTATTATTGGTTACACGGATTTTATAAGTCCCTACACCATTTACAATTGGCGTCAAGGTATTGCCACCGCTTACAATTCTACCTTTTGTTCCATTAACCGACCACACATAAGAATAGTTGGTTCCCACCGGCGTTACTGAACCTTTTAAGGTCAATTGTTTGGCTTTACAAGTCACCTTTTGAGTAGAGTCTACTTTGATGACTGGCAAATCAGCAGCCTGGATGACTACTACGGAATCGCGAATAAAACAGCCATTGGTTGTGTCAGTAGCGGTAAAGAAGTATTTGCCACCTGCTGTAGCTGTAGCTTGCAAAGTATCTTTGGCCACGGTATTGCCATTCAGCGTCCATAGAACGGAACGCGTCTTGAAGGAAACGTTGGTAGTAGCTTTTAAAACCAAGGAAGGCGTTTGGCAAGTGATCGTACCTCCTCTACCTGCGCTTCCCGTAGGTATGATACGTACATCTTTAACTACAACTGTATCTGTAACCGAGCAATTGTTTTCTCTATTGGTAGCCGTAACAACAAAAGTACCCGGAGCAGTTACGATGGCTTTTGCAGTCGTATCTGATCCTCGCTGCAACGTACCTCCATTTGGCGAATTCCAAAAGGTTTGGAACCGCGTAGCATTGGTCACCAAAGCTTGTAAAACCGGATTTGAGGTTTTACAAGAAATTTTGGTATCGGCGCCAGCATCTACTTTAGGGTAATCTGAACCTGGCTTGACAATCAAGGTATCCGCCGTTACGCACTTAGTGGCTTCATCTGTCAATTTCAAGATATAAACACCTAATTTACTGACTGAAACAGTGGAAACTCTACCTAAAGAGACATTACCTGGTGCAAACCATTCCAAAATAGCCGGTGTAGATACCGGTGAATAGCTACCGTTTAAGGTAATTGGCTTGGCCGTACAACTGAGCTCTACATCCGCTCCCGCACTTACTTTCGGTAAATTGGGGGGGCGATTGATGCGCACTGAATCGGTAGATTTACAAGAAGTAGACGTATTGGTCACTTCAAAAGCATAATAGCCCGGCGCTAAGATTTGAGGTGAAATTTTGGTTTCTTGACCCGGTACGATCAAACCATTATCCAAGGCGGTCCATTTGTAAGCGATGGTATCGCCTTTTGTAGAACCTGATCCATCCAAAGCAGCTTGGGCGCCATCACAATTAAAAAATCGATCAACGCCAGCGTTGGCTACAGGTAATGGCGCAGCCCTGACAATCACCGTATCCTTAGCAACACAGCCCGTATTTTTGTTCGTTACGTTCAAAATATAAATCCCAGGGCGGTTGACCACTGCTACCAATTTATCAACATCGCCTGGCAACTGCCCTGTGACGGTAGTCCAAAGGTAAGTATGATCAGTAGCTGGGGATCCCGACCCTTGCAACAAGGCTATAGCGGGGCTACAACCAATGATCTTATCGGGGCCGGCATTGACAATAGGAACCATGGTGTTTTGTGGAACAATAAACGAGTCGATCAATATCAACGGTGGTTTAGAATTGTCAAATATTTCCACTACCACTTTACCTGCTGAAAGATTGATGACTTTGTTTCTAAATTGAACGGGTTTGGAGCGCCAGTTGTAGAAAATATTACCGGTGCCGCCACTAACTTTCAATTCGATCGAACCGTTGGTTTCGCCTGGGCAACTTACTTGGGTAATGATCTTGTCGGTAATAATCAATCGGTCTTTGATACAGATTTCACCAGGAACAGGGAAAACGCTACCCGCACCGGCTTTTGTGGTTACTGATGGTGAAGGCGCACTTTTTACCTCGATCGGGTTACAGATGCTATTGGGTCTGCCAAGAATAGCATAACACACGTCAAAGATTTTGGTGCTGTCTGTTAAGGTTTGGCCTGCTACATTCTGCCAATCAAAACCAAGGATACCTACTTTAGCCGAAGTCGTATTGAAGTTTTTTGTCAGATCTAAAGTGAGTGCTGGAGCAGGTATCACCTTGACAAAAACCAGGGAGTCCCGATTCCAAGTGATATTGAATTGCGCTTGGGTGATGTCCTTAAATTCACGCACCCTAAATGGCACACAAACGGTGTCTTTTTTAAATCCGCTGACCTTGCCAATGTCCAAAAAGAATCCAACAGGGTTAAGAATACACAACTCCGAACTAGTGGAAATAATACCAATATTTTGACCATTGGAAGTAGAGGTTATTGCCGACCGTTCGATTGGAAAATCAGTAATCTCGACTAGATTGCAATATTGTTTTTCCCCCCTTACCCCTGGCGGATCTCCAATAATTTCCATACACAACTTGAATATGGAAGTTGAATTGAGTAGCGTAAC
>JBBRGN010000126.1:0-13445 GCA_038240665.1 Chitinophagales bacterium
TATTGAAAGCAGGAGAATTGAACGCTACTGGTGTTCTTTACTACACTTTGGATGCTGCTAACTTTACCGCTACTAAGAAAATGGTGATCGTTGAATAATCAATGGTAATCTGATTTTCTAAGAATAAGAGAGGGGCTTCGCAGCCTTGCGAAGCCCCTTCTTTTTTAACTATTGCTTTATAGGTTTATACCAACAATGGTTATTTCATTTTTCGACCGGCGCTATATCCTATCTAATAAATTAATCCCTCATTTTTAATAATTATTCCCCCTTTTTTGACTCTTATTGGTATGGTTTTTGATTCTATTTATTTATAGTTAAAAAACAAGGAATTAATAAATATTTATTGCTTTCTCTCTTAGCAAGAAAATTCAATAATTAATTCCTCTACAGCATTTAAAGTAGATATAAACCCAAGTTTTATATGCAAAAGCAAAAATACTTTTGTATTAATAAAAGATTACAATTTTTTTTAAGTTAGGTTAAAACAGTAGACAAGAGTATTAAGCTTGATCGTCACCAAGCTTATCTCTTGTTTTTTTTATTCCGGGATGAACCAATATAAAATTCATATCGCCTCCAAATTATCTCGCGTCAATTCTCCTCTTGCATCTCCGGTATTAAGCGTTGTATTGGGCTCAAATAACATTACTGACACTTCCTGCTCAGCAACTGGTCGGTGTTCTACACCCCGGGGTACGATAAGAAATTCATGAGGCCCTAATTCAACCGTTTTGTCCCGAAATTCCATTGTGAACCGCCCCTCCAGCACATAAAACATTTCATCCTCTTCGTCGTGTTTGTGCCAGACGAACGCTCCTTGGAATTTAACTAATTTGACGTGCTGGCCATTTAATTCTCCAACAATTCTGGGGTTCCAGTAATCTGAAAACAATGTCAATTTTTCAGCAATATTGACTTTTTGCATAATCGTGAATATTTAAAGAATGGGCTAAAAAAAATGTGCAAACCTAGGTAAACCCCAGATTTGCACAACTTTATTCTATATCAATTAGCGCGAAAATTACACATCCAGTAACATCGCCGTTGGGTCTTCCAACAAGTCTTTTACTTTGACTAAAAAGGTAACCGACGAACTGCCGTCAATCACCCGGTGATCATAAGAAAGTGCAATGTACATCATGGGGCGGATTTCGATTTTATCGCCTACCGCGATCGGGCGGTTTTTGATGCTGTGCATACCCAGAATGGCCGATTGTGGTTCATTGATGATGGGTGTACTCATTAGCGAGCCGAATACACCGCCATTGGTGATGGTAAAAGTACCGCCACTCATGTCTTCGAGGGTTAGCGTATTGTTGCGCGCCTTTCCGGAAAGATCTTTCAATGCCAACTCAATTTCAGCAAAGTTAAGTGACTCTACGTTGCGGATTGGAGGTACTACCAAGCCATTGGGGGTAGATATTGCGATTGAGATATCCACAAAATCATGGTAGATGGTATCTTCTCCATCGATTTGGGCATTGACTTCTGGCATGGCCATCAATACTTTGGCGCAGGCTTTAGCAAAAAGGGACATAAAGCCCAATTTTATGCCATATTTGGCGACAAATTTATCTTGGTATTTTTCACGCAAAGCCATGATTCCAGTCATGTCTACTTCGTTAAAAGTAGTCAACATGGCGGTTTCATTTTTTGCACTGACCAATCGTTTCGCGATGGTACGGCGCATGCGGCTCATTTTTTTGCGCTCAATGCCCCGACTGAATGCAGTGGGCGCTGCTTTAGGCGCAGCAGGGGCGCTGACCGGAGCAGGTGTCGGTTTTTGCTCTACTGCTTTTACTGCGTCATCTTTGGTGATCCGGCCATCTCTGCCCGTACCAGCAACTTTGCTGGCAGCAACGCCACCTTCATCCAAAATTTTGGAAGCAGAAGGGGAAGGAAATCCAGTTGCATAGTTGGCAGATGGAGCTGCCACCGCTGCCGGTTTTTCAACAGGTACTGCTGGCGCAACTACTGGCGCTTCCACTTTTGGTGCTGGAGCGCTACTCGCGGATACGCTGGTATCAATCTGGGCTACAACAGCGCCAATTTTTAAATCGTCACCTTCCTTGGCTACATAGATCAGCTTACCAGCTGCCTCCGCTGGAAACTCCAGTGTAGCTTTATCGGATTCAAATTCGCAAATAGGGTCATCTAGTTTAACGATGTCTCCTTCGGCTTTTAGCCAACGCGATAGGGTTACTTCTTGGATCGATTCCCCGATGGTGGGTACTTTTAGGTCTACTAGGCTCATATAGGTTGATAAGTCTGTTGACCTGTTGTGAGGAGCGCATTTATAGCTCAGCGTAAGGACTTTATGATCTTACATGCACCCGTAGCAACAAGTCTGATGAAAAGCTATGCAATAATCCGGCAAAAGCGTTAATTAAACAACAAAAAGAGTGGGTTTTTGGTCGAGCAGCAGGGGTAAAAAAACCAGAAAAGCCACCACATCCAAAAAAATTATTTATTCATTTAACAATCAACACATTACCTCAATCACTTTTTATTGAAACAATAAATGGTTCCCGGAATTCCTTCTTTGCCTTCATTGGAAATGTACAAATTGCCATTGACATCAAAACAAATGCCTTCAGGCTGAGCATGAACTTTGTTTTTTAGCCTTTCCAGATGTAGAATTTGTCCGGCAGGACTAAATACCAACAGCGTATTTCCCCGTGCGGAAAGTACGAAAAGGTTACCCGTTTGTGGTTCAATGGCCAGGCCTGATGGCCCAAAATCCATTTTGGGCTGATTAAAGAGCTCCTGTAGTTTGTCGATTTTTTCGATGCTGGGGTTTTCTTTCAAAAAACCTTGGATAGAAGCTTGGGTGATACAAAAAATTGGCAGGGTATCCAATTGATTCAAGCTTAGGTCAAAAGCGTAAATCCCGCGTTGGTTGTCGTGCAGCGGATTGCTTGACCCCGAGCCTTTACAAGCCAACAACAAGCGGTTGTTTTTGCTGTCAAAGGCGATACCTTCTACATCATAGGATTTGTCCAGCGGACTTTTTATCGCAATCGTTTCTTGATTTCCTTGATCCAGATTTCTGATCAACTTCATGGAGCCTGAGCTGCGCAAGAGATAGACATCATTGCCGACACTTTCCACGCCTTCATAATCGCCTTCTTTGCCAAAAGCGACTTCCTCTTTTACTTTGCCCGTGATTTTGTCAATTACATACAGGATACCCGCCTCATCTTGTACCGCTAAAAGGTATTTGCTATTGGCGGTTATGCTAATCCCGGATATTTCCTGGAGATTAGGTTGCATCAAAAACGTTTGATCAGGCGCTTCGAGGTGGTAAGAAAAATGATAATCCAAGGGGATAACTTTAGAAAAGGTTTCTTGTTTACAATGGCCATACCCCAATGGCTCATGGGCGTTTTTTTGATCCGCAGCATCGCCTCCTCCAGTTGCACAGGAAAAGAAAGTCAGTAACAGCAAAAGCAACAAGGACATATTCTGTTTCATTTAGTTTGGTTAGGGGTACGGGTAAAAAAACGGCAAAATGGGGGTTAAATTGTTTTTAGCGGCGGGTAAGCCAAGATGTTAAAACCCACAAACAACTTAACTTAAAGGCAACACAACCGTAAATTCAGCAAATTCTCCTTCTAGCGTATTTACTTTGATCTCGCCGCTGTGGCCGGTAGTAATAATTTCATAACTCAGCGACAAACCCAAACCAGTTCCCTGCTGCGCAGGCTTGGTGGTAAAAAAAGGTTGAAAAATTTTATTGATAATCGGCGCGGGAATACCTAGGCCGTTGTCCCAAACTTTGATCTCAATGCGGTCAGCGTATTTTTTGGTACTCAGGGTAACCAAAGGTTCATACGTTTGTCGGTTTTTAAAATGGTGCGCATCGGAGAGTAAGTGCTCTTTTTCGGATACCGCATAGAAAGCGTTGTTGAACAAATTGAGCATCACCCTTCCTAAATCCTGAGGGATAGCTTTGATTTTACCAATGCTGGGGTCAAGATCCATTTGAAAATTGGAATTGAATACCCGATCCTTTGCGCGGAGGCCATGATAACTCAAACGGAGGTATTCTTCCACCAACAAATTGAGGTCGGTCAATTCTTTTTGGCCGGTTGTGGTACGTGAATGGTACAACATCCCCTTGACAATGGAATCGGCGCGTTTGCCGTGGAAAGTGATTTTTGCCAAATTTTGCTTAATATCCGAAGCAATGGAAAATCCGTCTTCCATCCTCCCTTCATTGAATTCAATTTCCATTTCATCCAACAGCTCCGAGCTCACTTCCGAAAAATTATTGACAAAATTGAGGGGGTTTTGGATTTCGTGGGCAATTCCTGCGGTGAGTTCCCCCAATGAAGCCATTTTTTCCTGCTGTACAAGCTGATCCTGGGCTTCTTTGAGTTCTTGAAAAGCATTTTCCGCCTTTTCTTTTTGGGCGTCGGTTTCAATTTTCTGCTGGCGCAAAAGTTCGTTGGCTTTTTGTTGGCGGCGGTTGTTGCGAAGCAATACCAAAGCGATGAATAAAAAAACGGCAAGACCGCCCAGCATTACGTACTGCCGAACAGCATTAATCGATTCCCGTCGGGCGGCCGCTATCTCTTGCAAGCGGGTTTTTTCATCCTCATTGATGCTGAGGATGCGTTCACTGGTTTCTTGGTTGAACATGCTGTCCTTAGTAGCTACTGCCAATTTGTAGTACTGCAAAGCCTGCCGGACGTCAACACTTTCGTATACATTGGACAACACCGTTGCCGCTGCCAATATCCCTTGGCTTGAAGCGAGGGCTTGAGATTGATCTAAGGCTTTGCGGCCATAAAAAACGCAGGAATCGAGTTGTTTTTCCTGAAGATAAAACCTAGCCAAACTCTGGTAAGTCTCCGTTTGACGCGGTTGACTGTCGTACTTCCGGGCAAAAATCAAGCTGCGCCGATAAAAATCCAATGCTTTCACCGGGTAATGCAATTTAGCATAAACATCACCCAGGTTGCGCAGCGCGTAAGGAATGGTATGGATGGCCTTGTTTTCCAGTAATATTTCAAGCCCATTTTGACTAAAAATTAAAGCAGAATCAAGGCGATTGGTTTTAGCGAAAAGTTCACCTAAGTTCATCAATACAATGCCCTTAAGCTGTTTGTCTGGCGATTTTTCGGCAAACTGTAATGCGCGGTAATAATAGCTTCTAGCCCGGATGGTATCCTTCAAATTGGCATAAACTAGGCCAATGTTATTGAGGCTACCACTTAAATCAGGAAAGTGATTTTTTTCTAGTATCTGCAATGTTTTAAGGTAGTACTCCAGCGCTTTGGAGTAGTTGCCTAGCTGGTTGTAAAGCGTTGCGTTGGTGTTAATAGAAGAGGCTTCTCCTTTTGGAAAATTCCCTTGTGCCATGACCATACCAGGTTGAGCCAGCAAGAAATCGCTGTCTGCCGAGGAATTTGGATTGTTGATGGCCTGATTCCAAAGCTGATCAAGCCGACTAATACCTGAAGTATTAAGCGACGTATTTTGTCCTTCCACTTGGTCAATGGCGGTCAGCGCAAAAAGAAGTGCGGGTAAAACATGTTTCCAATTCCTCATAGAATTTCGTAAATCATGATCGGATTAGCCCGGTTTTTAAAACTTACTTCCCCAATTGCTTTACAAGCGACGGTTGTTTTGATCTTTTCATAAAGCAGTTCATTAATCACGATTTGCCCAGGGCTGGCAGCTGATTGCAAGCGCTGCGCTAGGTTGACAGAATCCCCAATCACGGTATAGTCTAATCGACGAAGCGTAGCCGAACCTATATTTCCTGATATCATTTCACCACTGTTGATGCCGATCGACAATTTGGGCAAAAAATTGGATTGCTCTTCGGGTTGAGCCAGCAATAATTCTATGCTTTTGCGTACCGCTTGACAAGCATTAATGGCCCGTTCGAGGTGATTTGCACCACGAAAAACAGCCATGATAGCGTCGCCCATAAATTTATCTACCTGCCCTTCATTGGCAATGATCTCCTTGACCATTACGTCAAAATACTTGTTGAGCAAATGCACAACGGTATCTGCTGGTTCCCGCTCAGTAATGGCTGTGAAGCCGCAAATATCAATAAATACAACCGCAGCTTCGATGGTTTCATTGGCCATAAGCGACGAAGAAAACTCCTCGCGGTTCATGAAATGGAGTACCGTTTCATCCACGTACATCTTCAAGATGTTGTTCTCCTTAACCGCTTGCAAGGTTTCCCGAATTTGGAGTACCTGTTTGTAGGTTTTTTCGAGTGTCACCTCCAAATCAGTAAAATCAATAGGTTTGGTGATGAAATCAAAAGCCCCGCGATTCATGGCCAGGCGGATGTTGTCCATATCCCCATAAGCGGAGATAATGACCGTTTTGATGAGCGGATTGAGCTCCTGTAACTTGAGTAACAAGGTCAATCCATCCATGCGGGGCATATTGATATCGCTGAGAACCAAGTCAACATCTCTATGTTGATTGAGCTTTTCGAGCGCTTCAAAACCATTATTGGCAAAAATAAATTGATAGCTATCTTCGCGAATCTGTCGACGAAATTTTTGCCGAATCAGCTGCTCAACATCTGGCTCGTCATCCACGACTAAAATTTTAGCCCTCATACAAAGGATTTTAGCTTTTCCTTGAGATCGTTGAAATCGACCGGTTTGGTGATAAAATCATTGGCACCCAATTCCAGGGCTTCTTCTCGAAAACCAGCGTTACCATAAGCAGTGATCATCATCACCATCGGCGGCGGAACGGGGTATATTAGTCGTATACGACGCAATAACTCAATGCCGCTCATGCCAGGCATATTAATATCCGATAAAATCAGGATAACCTCCGAAGGGTGTTTTTGCAAATAACTCAATGCTTCTTCGCCTGAAAAAGCATAAGAAAATTGAATCTCATTTTTTCGAATCTCGCTTCTAAATCGCTGTTCGAAAAGGGTTTGCATATCAGTTTCATCATCAACAACTAAAATTTTCATGCGGAGTGTTTTACAGGCTTTTTTAATAGGTAGATGCAAATAGGGTAAACGATAATCAAATAAATAAAATTCTAAGATAAAAACAAACCCAATAATTTTCTGAAATTAAAAACTCCCCACTAAACCAAACCCCCTTTTCGTCTTTTTTTTTAGCACCGAAGTTCTTTATCTTTACATCATGAAGTTGCAGACAACCCAAATCAATGGTCAAACCTTTCATTTGCATCCTTTGTGTGGCGCTTACTGGGAAGAACAGCGCATATTGTTGATTGCCGATCTGCATTTGGGTAAAGTTACCCATTTTCGAACACGGGGACTTCCTGCTCCTCTAGGCGTAACGGATGCCAATTGGGATAAATTAATGTCGCTTGTGCTCGATTTTGAGCCAGCTAGAGTCATTTTTTTGGGCGATCTTTTTCATAGCCATTACAATGAAGAATGGGAAGGACTTTGCGAATTGATGCAGGGTTTTCAACACATTCAGTTTGAACTGGTAAAAGGCAATCACGATATTTTAGCCGAAGAATTGTACTTGTCAAGCGGACTTATCCTGCATGAAGAGCCTTTACTGCTGGATGGTTTTGCCCTTTCACATCACCCTTTGGACAGCTGGTCTGACACGCATTACAATCTAGCGGGGCATGTACATCCCGGCGTATGGCTACAAGGACGAGGCCATCAACGGTTGCGGTTGCCTTGCTTTTTCTTTGGAGCTCATCAAGGGTTATTGCCGGCTTTTGGTCAATTTACCGGCTTAGGGATCGTGCAAACTGGCCAAGGTGATCGGGTGTTTGTAATAGCGGAGGATAGCGTTCAGGAAGTGGCATAATACAGATCCATTTGCGGTAGGAGGTTGTTCTATTCGCTACGCTTCCATAAACCATATTTTTGCGTAATTTTGCGTTATCATCACTACAAACATTGTCATGAGTCGCATTGCCTATTACTTGTTTTTGAAGCCGCTTTCCATGCTGCCGCTCCCCATATTGTACCTGTTATCCAATTTTATGCATGCTCTTTTCAAAGTAACAGGCTACCGAAAATCGGTTGTTTACGGTAACCTAAGACGGGTATTTCCTGAAAAAAGTGAAAAGGAAATCAAAAAGATCGCGGATGCCTTTTTTGCCAATTTTTGTGATCTATTGGTCGAAACCATCCGCTTGTTCAGCATGCCCAAGGCTGAAATACTACGCCGCTTCAAAATGAAAAACGCCGATTTGTTTGAACATTATGCGGCAAAAAATCAAGGGGTAATCGTAGTAGCGGGGCATTATGCCAACTGGGAAATGGCAGTTTTATCCTGTAGCATGCAAATCCCTTATCACGGAGTAGCCGTTTATAGCCCATTGAAAGATCCGTTTTTTGAAAAGGTAATCTTGGCTTCGCGGAGCCGGTTTGGTATGCAGTTGCTCCCTAAGCAGGAACTGAAAACTTTTTATGAAGAGCATCATCAGGAGCTCAATGTATTTTATATTGCTGTAGATCAATCGCCTTCCAATCCTGATTATGCGCATTGGACTACTTTTTTAGGTCAGGATACTTCGGTGTTTTTGGGTACCGAGAAATACAGCAAACGCTACAATTATCCGGTCATTTTTGGAAAAATAAATCGCCTGCGCCGCGGCTACTACGATATGGAATTTATCCTGGTAGTCGACGATCCCAGCAACACATTGCCCGGTGAAATCACTGAAAGGCACACCCAAATTTTGGAAAAAATGATTCTCGAAAACCCCTCAAACTGGTTGTGGACGCATCGGCGCTGGAAACACCAACGCAACAAACCTACAGAACAGGCTGCCACAGAAATGACTACCGACGTTCAGTCTTTGACGTAGCTTACTTTGGAATTGCGGTAGTTGCCGATTATTTTTTTCAAGGCCAGCATGCTCCTCACTGGCGCTTCATCGGCAGCAAGATTGATGATCCATTTGGGGATGCCTCCTCCTGGATCAGACATGATTTCGTATTCCAACCGCACTTTTCCATCGGATAAAGGGGTGAAAGTCCACTTGGTTTCAATGGTTTTCACCCGGATAACGCCCTTGTTTTCAGGAATTAAATAAGCGGCAGATTCACTGCTGGAAACCACTTGCTTTGTTACTGGATCCTGCTTAATGGTAAAATGAAGAATGGCGTCGCGGTCAGAAAAAGGAAAAGGAAAATCGGAACGCATGTACAAATATCCTTCCTTATCACTCACTTTGCGCACAATATGGGCAGCATAAAGCCGGTAAGCCCAAGCTTTAAGATTCGGCACATCGTTGGTCAAAGCGACCAATTCACTCACTTTTGCCTGTACTTCGGTGCGAAGCTTGATTTCCTGAATACCCGTAGTGCTGTCCTTACGCGTATATACCAGCACGCCTTGTTTTTCGTGTTGGAATTTCCAAGGAGAATGATTTTGAGCTTGAAGGGCAAAGCTCAGAAATGTAAAAACAAAGAGCCATACCGGCCTAAAAGTGTTCATGTCAAGCATTGTATGCGGGTTCAATTTTGTTAAAGTAACCGCTTTGATGCTGGATTTGTTTTTTGAACACTTAGTTTATCCTTCTTTACAGCATATAGTGAAGCACCACAATGCCACATTCAAAAGCCTGTGCTTTTACCAATGTCAAGTTTTGTTTTTGTTCTAATCCTTTGAAAATGCTCATCCCATCGCCCAATGCAACAGGGTTGACAAACAAATGAAATTCGTCAACAAGTTTAGCGCTGATTAATGCCGACACAAATATTCCACCACCATAAGCAATGATGTCGCCGCCTGATTTTTGCTTGAGCTGAAGAATTTCTTCTTTCAGATCTCCTTTCGCCAGTACCGTGTAGTCCCAGATTGATGCTTCCAGCGTTTTTGTAAAAACAGTTTTAGGCGTTTCCACCATTTTCTTGACGAAATCTTCTGCTGTTTCTGGATTGGCTAACATTTGAGTCCAGGTTGGAATAAACCCTTCGGCTAGCTTGCGCCCCAATACGATGGCATCAACAAGAGCTGTAATATCAGCAACATAAGCTTTCAAGGGATCGTCCCAATCCCAAACCATCCAGTCCATCTCTCCGTTTGGTCCAGCGATGTATCCATCAACCGACATTTGGACTTGTAACTTGAGTTTACGCATGATTTTAAGGCTTTTTTTATTGAAAATCAGAGCTTTACTCGCGGTATTTAGGTTTATTTTTTAGCCAGGGCTTTGATTCTTTTTTCCAAATCAACTTCGTCGCCCGGTAGATAGCCGGTGTGTTCATAAACGATCATCCCTTTTTGGTCAATCAAATACATCTGCGGGATACTCTGAAAATTGAGGGCATTTTTAAGTTGGCCCGGCGCATCACTGAGTATAGTGTAGTCCCATTCTTTGGTGGCTACCATGGGTTTCACCTTGGGAAGATCGCGCTGGGTATCAATGGTTACGGCCAGCACCTGCACGTTGTACTCTTTTTGCCAGTCCTCGTACACTTCAGCAATCGCGTCTAGCTCTTTTTTGCAAGGAGAACACCAAGTAGCCCAAAAGTTCAAGATGGTGATCTTACCTTTATCGACATAATCGCGGAGGTTTACCGTTTTCCCATCCAAGGTTTTTACGGTCACATCCGGAACGCTTTTTTGGGCAAAAAGGGAAAGACTAAGCGTACAAGCAAAGAACAAAAAAATGATGGTCAATAAACGCATGGTATTGTTTTTTTAAAATGATTAACTTTAGAAGACGATTGGATTAAATCCTTCAATTGTCGCGCTAAACTCAAATAAAAACGAACTTTTCGCGATTTATTTTACTTGAGGCTTTACCTTTACCAGCAGATTCCAAAAGCCTATTCCATGTATCCATCCAAACTGCTTTTGTGGCTGTTGCTGCTTTTTCTGAATAATTCTTTGCTGGGGCAAGAAAAAACCAGTTCGCCAGGCGGACAAATATCTGGTAGTTTACAGTCAAATGCCAATTTTTTTGTACGCGACTCCCTAATTGGCGCGGCCAATATTCCTCAGTATGATCGACAAAAATTTGGTGCCGATGCCTGGCTGAATCTCAATTACAGCAATTGGGGTTTTGATTTTGGGTTTCGTTTTGATGTTTTTAACAATTCCAATTTGCTCAATCCCACCGATTCCTATACCGCTCAAGGAGTAGGAATGTGGTTTGTAAAAAAACAGATAGACAACCTTGGAATTCAAGCGGGCTATATCTACGATCAGATCGGGAGCGGCATCATTTTCCGAGCTTATGAAGAGCGCCCACTCCTCATCGACAATGCATTGATTGGTCTCAAACTAAGTTACCAAATATCCCCCAATTGGCAAATTCGCGGATTTACGGGGCGACAAAAACAGCAATTCGATGCTTATAAGTCGGTCATCAAAGGCATGGCCTTCGAAGGTTTCATCAGTTCGGCTAAAGATAATGGTTTCACGCTTGCGCCAGGTTTCGGAATTGTAGCGCGTACCCTCGACGATCAATCTCTGGGGCAATTGGTGGCCACGCTCAACACTTATACCGCCCAATATGCCTTTGTACCGAAATACAATTCGTACGCTTTCACCGCCTACAACACCCTGACCAAAGGCAGCGTAAGTTGGTACCTGGAAGGCGCTTACAAAACCCGCGATGCCATCAACAATCCATTTGCCCGTACCGTCATCAACAAAGATACCATCACCGGCGACCGCTTTATCAATGTACCTGGCTCGGTGATTTACTCTACTTTGAGTTTTTCAGGTAAGCATTTTGGCTTGACGTTGGAAGGGAAACGTACCCAAAATTTTACTTTTCGTACACGCCCACAGGCGCAGCTGAATCGGGGTATGGTTAATTTTTTGCCGCCCATGGCACGTACCAATACCTATCGACTTACTTCCCGCTACAATGCCGCTACTCAAGAACTGGGAGAGCTCGCCTTTCAAGCTGATTTGCGGTATACACCTTCCAAAAAAATCACCTTAAATATAAATGTGTCCAATATTGCCACCTTGCAAGGAAAGCTATTGTACCGCGAAATTTATGCCGAGGTACAACTCAAATTGGATCGCAAGCGAATCCTGCAATTTGGTGTGCAGCGCCAAGAATACAACCAAGAAGTATACGAGTACAAACCCCAAGTGCCGATGGTGCGTACCATCACCCCATTCATCGAATATCAGTATAAGTTCAGCCGCATCTCTTCTTTGCGCACCGAATTGCAATATATGCATACCGGCAAAGATATCGCCGTAGGTTATGGTCAAGATTACGGAAGTTGGGCTTATTTACTTGCGGAGTGGAGTATTGCTCCTCGTTGGACTTTCACCGCATCCGATATGTACAATGCAGCGCCGGGTAGAAACAGTCCGGAACGAGCTGGGAAGAAATTAAACTACCATTTTCCTCGTTTCGACGTTTTTTATTCCATCAAGTCGAACCGTTTTTCGCTGAGTTTTGTAAAACAGGTACAAGGAGTAGTATGTACCGGCGGTATTTGTCGCTTGGAACCAGCCTTTAGCGGGGTGAAATTTGCCGTAACCAGTACCTTCTAAAAAAGTCAAAATGAAAAATCCTTTTATTTTTATAGCCTTATTGACTGTTCTTTTTACCGCCTGTAAAGAAGTGCCTCCCGTCATTACGCCGCTCCAATCGGACAATAATGGACAAGTTGTTCCTCGCCGTGCGCTTATCGAGGAGTTTACTGGCGTACGTTGCGTGAATTGTCCGGCCGGAACAGCTGACATCCTCAACTTACAATCCATTTACAAAGACCGACTGATAGCAATAGGCATCCATGCGGGTTCTTTTTCATTGCCTTACACGGAAAGCACCATCGATTTTCGTACCGAGGAAGGCAACAACATTATTAATTTACTTGGGCGTCCCTTGGGATACCCTTCGGCCGTGGTGAATCGAAAAAAATTCGATGGCGAATTCAATCTTCAAGTGGGGCGCTCGCAGTGGGCTGGTTTTTTGGCTCAGGAATTGGCTACTCCTCCGGTGATCGACGTCAAATTGAGCGTAACTTACAGCAAAATATCACGCAAAGTGCAAGTCAAAGTTGACCTTACGCCCCTACAGGCGCTGAGCAATCCGGAAATCCGCGTAAGTGTAATGATACTAGAAGATAAAATCGTAAATGAACAGCTTACCCCCGACGGCAAACAACCCAACTATGTGCATCGGCACAATCTCCGCAAAATGTTGACGCCTTATGATGGCGAGATCATTACGAACCTGTTGAAAAATGTAGCAACTTTAAGTAAAAACTATAGTTTGACCCTACCCGATGGCTGGTTTGACCTGAATTGTAGCATCGTTGCTTTTGCTCATTTGGGAGGCGACAAGCTAGAAGTATTGCAGGCGGTAGAAGCTAAGCTCTTCTAAAAATCTTTTTTGATTATATTTGCGCCCTGAACATCGAAAAAATAGAATCAGGATGAAAGCCTCACTCAACTGGATAAAACAATACATCGACCTAGACCTCGCCCCCGAACAAGTTGGCGACATCCTCACCAGCATTG
>JBBRGN010000127.1:0-13427 GCA_038240665.1 Chitinophagales bacterium
AGGAATAAGCTCATTGCTATTCACATTCCTGATTGTGGTGACATAGTTGCTGGTTTGTGGTTATTGATTGGAGCGAAACGCCCAATAGATATGGCTCAACCAAGCTCCTCCTAGACAAGAAAAGATTTTAGCTACATTTCCTGCTGTTATTATGGCTCCCGTCTTTCCAAATATGCGGGAGCTTTTTTTATTCTCACCATTTGTATCTATCCACCCAAAATCCGCTGCCGAATTGTTTCATACAGCATGATACCTGCTGCTACCGATACATTGAAAGAATCTGTTTTACCAATCTGTGGAATTAAGAAACATTCATCCGCTTTGGCAACTACCGCCGGACTGATTCCCTCTCCTTCAGAACCCACTACAATAGCCAAAGGCCCGCGTAGATCCAAATCCGATAAGTATACTTTTGCTTGAAGATCGCTGGCCACAACTTTGATGCCCGACAATTGTAAAAATTCGACGGCTGCTAAAATACTGCTTTCTCGACAAACCGGAAGGTGGGACAAGGCTCCAGCGGAGGTCTTCATCGCTTCTGCATTTACTTGAGCGCTTTTTTTGCGCGAAATCACCAATCCGTGCGCCCCACACACCTCAGCAGAGCGCGCTATGGCTCCGAAATTACGTACATCGGTAACACCATCCAGCAAGACCAATAAAGGGGATTCCGAACGCTCAAAAATTGTTGGAAGAACATCTTCTAAATGATGAAACGGAATCGGCGATATCAAAGCAATTACTCCCTGGTGATTGCCGTTGGTTATTTTATTCAACCTCTCCTTGGGCACAACCTGCAAAGGAATCTCGTACTCCTTGGAAAGATGACGGATTTCTTTTTCAAAATCACCTCGAATTCCTTGTTGTAATATTATTTTATCTACTGGCGTTCCCGCCTGAACGACATCTACTACCGGGTGGCGGCCAAAAACGATATCAGAATTTTTTTCGATCATTGTGCTTTGAATTGCCCTAAGCTGACAAATTAACTACATTTTAAGCGATTCAAAGAACAAATAATCCCAGATAGCCGTAATATCACCTGAAAAAAAAATTAATTTTTGATCCCTTAAACTTTAAAGTACCTTTTGGATGAAATACACACATTACTCAGCGCTAAGCCTGCTCCTATTTTTTTTGCTGGCTACTTTTTTTACAAGCCATGCTCAGGATGTCAATTTATTTTCCTCAGCTCAAAGCTATTTGGAAAAAAATCGGCAAAAATGGGCACTAAGCCCCCAAGATATAAACGACTTGGTAGTCAATAATCAGTATCAAACTGATCACAATGGCGTCACGCACCTCTTTCTAATCCAAAGACATGCTGGCATCGAGATCTACAATACCGTTACGGGGATCCATTTTAAAGATGGCGCTGTAATTTATGCAGCCAACCGCTTTATTCCCAATGTTGCTGAAAAAGTAAATGTTACAGCACCAACTGTAAAAACCAATCAAGCACTTACCAAAGCTGCCGAGCATTTGGGTATGGCTGTTCCTAAAAGCTTGAAGCTTACAAAAAACGACAATAATCTTTTTGAAACCTACGAAGGTGGAGAACTTTCCGATAGCCCTATTCCCGTAAAACAGGTCTTTTTCCCTACGCGCGATGGAAAACTCCGGTTGGCATGGTATCTCGCCATAGACGACCCGCGGAATGCGGACTATTGGGGTTTGATGGTCGATGCGTTAGATGGAAGCATTTTACAAAAAAACAACTTTACCACTTATTGCAATTTTTCCGAAAAATTAAACGCCGATCCGTCCATTTGTTCGGATGTAATAGATGGTAATGCTTTACTTGAGATGAGTAATTCTAAATCAGCACCACCTCTTGGCGCAAATGATGGAACTTATCTAGTGCTTCCTGTTCCTGTAGAAAGCCCAATCTTTGGTGTAAGATCCTTGATTAGCAATCCTGCCAACATAAAAGCTTCCCCCTTCGGTTGGCATGACACCAATGGCGTTATTGGCGCAGAATATACCACTACCAGAGGCAATAACTCCTATGCCTATTTAGACACCAATAAAGACAATTCTCCGGATACCACAAAAACGGAAGGAGGCAGCAATCTTATTTTTAATTTTCCTTTTAGCTCCATTACCGAACCTGTAACCTATCAGCAGGCCTCTGTCACCCAGCTCTTTTACATGACCAACATCATGCATGATTTTTCTTATCAGTATGGATTTAATGAAGCAGCTGGAAATTTCCAGGTCAATAATTATGGAAAAGGTGGGCTTGGCCGGGATCAGGTACTTGCAGAATCGCAAGATGGGGAAGGAACCAACAACGCCAACTTTGCTACCCCGCCTGATGGGGCTTCAGGAAGAATGCAAATGTATCTATGGAGCTCATCATCAGGTAAACTACTCAACATCACTGCGCCAAAGGAAATCGCTGACCTATACCAAGTCTCCACCGCTGATTTTGGTACCGACGTAAATAAATTGGTTAAAGCTATTCCGGGCGATTTTGTCCTAGTAAATGATGGTTCGGGCAATCCACAGTTGGGCTGCCAAACCTTGATCAATACTACTGAACTAAAAGGAAAGATTGCGCTCATCGGGCGGGGTACTTGTACTTTTGAACAAAAAGCCATCAACGCCCAAGCTGCCGGTGCCATTGGCGCGATCATCGTCAATGTCGACGAAAGCCTAGTGGGAATGGCAAATACCTCTTCTCCTGATCCTACCATCCCGGTGGTCATGATCCGAGCATCGTTAGGGAAATTAATTAAAGAATCCCTTGTTCGAGGTCAAACGGTGACGGGAGCCTTTCAGCCTCCGGCAGCATCTAGCGGACCAGCGTTTTTGGACGCTAGCTTCGACAATGGCATCATTGCCCATGAGTTTGGTCATGGCATCTCTACTCGTCTCACGGGCGGTCCCAGCGTCAACTCTTGCTTATTCAACGACGAACAAATGGGCGAAGGCTGGAGTGATTTTTTCACTTTGATCACCAGTGTTAAGCCAGGACAAAATGGCAAACTTCCCCGTGGCGTGGGCAATTTTGTCGTCAGAGCAGGTACCAGCGGTGGCGGTATTCGCCGTTTCCCCTATTCCAATGATTTCTCAGTCAACAGTCAAGTATTTAACGATATCATTGGAACAACTTCTCCGCATTCACTAGGCGAAATTTGGGTAAGTACCCTCTGGGATCTATACTGGGCGCTTACCGACCGCTATGGTTGGGATCCTGATCTGTACAACGGTAAAGGAGGGAACAACCTCGCTATTCAACTGGTCATGGACGGCATGAAATTACAAAGTTGTAACCCCGGTTTTATTGATGGCCGTGATGCTATTTTGGCAGCCGACGCCATCAACAACAACAGCGCAAACGAGTGTTTGATTTGGGAAGTATTTGCTCGGCGGGGTTTGGGTTGGAACGCTGATCAACGCTCTTCTGATGACCGAAACGACGGAACTCAAAGCTTTGACAACCGCCCGGAATGCATCAAAACCCTGAAAATCACTAAAACTGCTAATGCTTTGATCCAAGCGGGCGACTCTATTCGCTACGAGTTGACCATTTACAACCACAAAACGCAAGCCATTAGCAATGTAACGGTGATCGATGAAATTGCTACCAATAGCAGTTTTATATCTTCCAGTGCTAAAGGAGCCATCAAGACAACGCTCAGCAACAACATGGTGACTTTCGAGGTCGGTAACCTAGCGCCCGGACAAAGCAAAGTCATCAATTATGTTGCTGCCACCAATCGCAACAGCCGCTCCATCCGACAGTTTTTTGACGGTGCTGAGTCAGGGATCAGCAATTGGAACGTTCAAAGCGTGGAAGGAACCAGTAAATGGGATACCACCCGCAAAAGACCCTTTCAAGGGCAATTTTCGTGGTTTGTGCCCAATGCAGCCGCTGCCAACCAACAAATATTAGCGCTTCGAAATCCGATAAAAGTTACCGGAAAACAACCCGTATTAAGGTTTATCCACCGCTATAACATTGAACCAGCTTACGATGGTGGGATTGTTGAAATTTCTAGCAACAGCGGAGCTTCCTGGCAACAAATACAGGACAATCAATTTTTTCGGGAATCTTATCGTGGGCCGCTTACTTATTCCACCTTTGTAGCTCCCAATATTTATGGTTTTTCAGGAGTCAATGAATATACTGGCAGTTACATTGATTTGGGCAGCTATATTGGTCAAAATATATTGATCCGTTTTCGGTACAAAAGTGATCAGGAATTGTCTCCCAACATTGATGTCCGTGATGGCTGGTACATTGACAACATAGAGTTTTTTGACATGTACAATTACAATACTCAAGCTTGCGCCAAAAGCGCCGAAGGTGATCAAGCCTGCGCATTGGTAGCAGGAAAAGGTACCATCGTAGAGCCATCAACAGTCACCACTACAGCTACTACCGACCTTGTGCAAAGTCCAGAAATTAAGGTCTACCCCAACCCAACGGGTAGTTCGATCAATGTTTATTTACAGGGATTGAATGCTAAGCGGGCGGTGTTGACATTGTACACGCTAGAAGGGAAAGCAATTGAGCAAAAATACATTGACGGCGCAAAAGGCGAGTCGTTGATTTACTTCGATTTGTCCAACTTGGCAGCTGGCATGTACCTGATCCAAGTAAAGGCCGATCAATTCTTGAAAGTTGAAAAAATATTGAAAACGGAATAATTGTTTTCGCATCACCAGAAAAAAGGGCTAGGAAGTATCTAACTTTCTAGCCCTTTTTCATTTTGCGTAGCCCCATACTACAGCGATAACGGTCTTCTTGATATTCGGCGTAAAGGGTATTCATTCGTTCCATACAAGTTTTTATGCCAATTTCCTCAGCCCATAGCAATAGTCCGCGTGGGTAATTGGCTCCCAAAGTCATGGCTAGATCTATGTCTTCCTGACTTGCGATGCCAAAATACAAAGCATCAGCTGCTTCATTGATTAGCATTGCCAAAATCCGATTGACAATAGCCTGACCCAAGACTACATCCGTTTTAGGTGATGGAGAAATGGCACCTGGTCGGTAATCATAAAATCCGCGACCGCTCTTTTTACCCAGATACCCTGCTTCAACCAACCGTTTTTGCGTAAAGGCTGGCCGATAACGGGGATCGTAAAAAAAAGCCTGGAAAACGGATTCTGTAACTGCATAATTGATGTCATGACCAATAAAGTCCATCAATGCAAAAGGTCCCATCCGAAAACCAGCAAGCTCAGTCATCGCCCAATCAATGGTAGCTGCATCGGCAATCCCTTCTTCTAGGATGCGCAAAGCCTCGCCGTAAAAGGGCCGTGCTATCCGATTGACGATAAACCCCGGGGTGTCTTTGGCGATCACCATTGTTTTTCCCCAGCTTTCGATGAGTTTTTTAGCTTGGAGTACTACTTCTTGATTGGTTTGCACCGCAGGTATGATCTCTACCAATTTCATCAACGCCGGCGGGTTAAAAAAATGAATCCCCACAACTTGTCCCGCCCGCTGGTTACAGGCCGAAGCGATTGCCGTAATCGATAAAGAAGAGGTATTAGTAGCCAAAATACAGGCAGGATCGACTATTTTTTCCAAAGCTGCAAAAAGCGCTTTCTTGACTTCTATTTTCTCCACTACTGCTTCAATGATCAATCCAGTGTTTGAGAGATCAGCTAAGACATCAGTATATCCTATGCTGGTCAGTATGTTATCGCCTTCTGGTCGGCTCAATTTCCCTTTTGATGTCAATTGATCCATT
The DNA here is from genome assembly GCA_038240665.1 of Chitinophagales bacterium. Classification (GTDB taxonomy): domain Bacteria; phylum Bacteroidota; class Bacteroidia; order Chitinophagales; family Saprospiraceae; genus Haliscomenobacter. The sequence goes on from JBBRGN010000127.1 coordinate 5,712, forward strand.
ACTTGAAGCAACCGGATCTTAGCCTTGTCCAAAGCTGCCGGGTTGTTGTCGTACAAAATGACTTTATGACCCGCTGTCGCGGCAACTTGAGCAATTCCGGCTCCCATTGCTCCACTGCCTAAGATTCCGATCTCCATCACTTTTTTTCATTTTTCAAGGCTTCCCATGCCAATATTCCGACAACCAAAGAGCTGGCAGCAAACCAATAAAAAGGGAAGTGTAGGTTAAAAAAAGACAAGGCACCATAAACTAACGTATTTACAAAGCTTCCCAATCCTTGTAAAGCTTGATTGATACCAAAAATCTCCCCCCGGTCTTCCTCATCGGTTAAGCGCGCCATCAGCCCTTCGATAAGCCCCTGAATCAAGGATAAGGTCAGACAATCTATGGTCAGCCAAACATACATGGCAAAAACAGAAGCTCCAACGCTGGCATAGCCAACTAGCACCATTGCACCAAACAATCCAAAAACCAGGATAAAACGAATCTGATGAATTCGATCAGCGAGGTAGGTATAAAAGACGTAGTTAATACCCACGCTCAACAAACCAAAATACATAAACAAGTAGGAAACCCCTCGGGCGTCCATTTTTAATTCGCTGATCGTACAGTAAACCACAAAATAAAAATAGTAGCCCGTGGCAAAAGTCAACGCAATTTGCATCAACACCAGGCGCATCAAACCAGGTTTGGCGCGATTTTTTTCCACCAATCGACTCCAAATCGTAAGGACATTGAGTGCATCCAAAACTTCTCGCTTCAATTCGCCAGCAGCAATTGGTTTTTTATTGGGGTGCGTTTCGGGAAAAAAGAAACTCAATCCCATGTTAAATCCCGAAATGATCACCGCCATGGCCACAACATAAGCGGCTTGTTGATCAGGAGGAACATTTAATACCGTGAGCATAATTCCTGAAACCATGGGCCCAAGTACAAAACCAAGGGAAAAAATCGCTCCCTCGATCCCCATGTTGCGAAACAGTTCTTCGTCTTTGGAAAGATCAGTGATGGTTGAACGGATGGTTCCGTACATCCCATTGGTAAATCCATCTGATACCCGGTTGGCAAACAAAGACCAGGCTCGAATGGGAAGCAGCATACAATCGGCGATAAAAGTACCAATGGTGGAAACCAACAAGATGGGGCGACGGCCGTAGGCATCAGACAGCCTCCCCAGCAATGGCGCTGAAAAAAGCTGCATCCCTAAAAAAATAGCTACTGAAAATGAAATCCAGACTTGTGGATTGGGCAAATGCTGCACAAAGGAAGGCAAAACGGGGCTTACCGCTGATCCAACAATTACATCCAATAAGATGATGGTAAAAATAAGCGATAGACGGCGATCTTTGAACATAGCAAGTAGATGATTTGTGGGTTCCAAGATAAAGAACACTTGGAACCCTCCACCACTATTTCTTGTCTTGCTTCGCAAAAACTTTGCGCAGGAGCTCGCTGGTACGAGCAGCCGTATTGGTACGAATGTTGGCTTCTTCCTTAGCCACCATTGAGAAAAGGCCTTTCAATGCTTCGCGGGTCACATAATCGCCTAAATCAGGGTTAACCTTATCGATTAAGGGGATTTTGTTGTAAACAGCTACGGCATCACTCCATGCCTTACGTGCTTGAAATTTATCCAATGAAGCTACGATTACGGGGCTGAATTGCTGGTACAATTTATCGTTGGTACCGCGTTGCAAAAACTGAGTAGCCGCATCCGAACCGCCCATTAAAATTCCGGTAGCATCAGCAAGCGTAATGCCGCGAATGGCTTCCACAAAGATTGGCTTGGCTTGTTTGGCGGCATCTTCAGCGCCATGGTTGATTTTTTCCAATACCAAGCTCTCCAAATTGCTAAATCCAGGAACATTCTTGAGCTTAGAAGTTACTTTTTGCGCTTCAGCAGGCAACATGATTTTGTACTCGCTTTTGTAGTAGCCATCTACCTGTGAAAGCAAATCTGACCCTTTGCCAATCCCAACCTCAAGCGCTTCCTTCAAGCCAGATCCAATTTCCAGTTCAGATGGTTCATTAAGCACCTGTCCAGCTAAGCTTTTAACCGTATCGCATGCGGTCAACATTGGCAAAACAGCCAATAACAGTAATCCTTTCTTCATCATGGTTTTTTGATTTTTTGGTAATACATCAATACGGAGTAAGCTTAAATTTACCCAGTAAGGTTCTTTAACGTTTATCTGTATGGATTCATCCTTATGAGAACGTTAAAGTTAAAAAAAGCAAGTGTAGACAAGAGGAGTTGTACAGCTAGATCACTTATGTGCTCATAAAAACAAAAGCCCGATCCACTGGCCCATCAAATGGCGGTTGTTTTTTGCTGAGTCGCACTTCCACTTTATTCACGGTTTTAAATTGTTCTTTGATGCGCTCAATGATGTTGTAGGCTACTTTCTCCAACATCCGCGAAGTTTTTTTCATCTCGAGTTTACAGATCTCGTAGATAATTTCGTAGTTCACCGTCCCCGGCAAATCATCTTCTTCAATGGATTGTTTAACTTGGATCAGATGAACATAAACATCCAAAACAAAGTTATTACCAATGATTTGTTCTTCTTCGTAATAACCGTGGTAGGCGTAAAAATGCATGCCTTCAAGCGCGATGATTGTCATTTCAATTGATGATTTGGCTGCAAAATACTCAAATCACGTTATTATAAAATCCTTACTTTTGTACTCAATTCGCTTATTTTAAATCTATAGGGAATGTTCAGGGATTTACGTTTGGACTACATGGGCTAATTTCCCGAACAAACACTAAGAACTAACCAGATTAAACCAACCTATTTTTATGAGCAGCAAAGAAAATGGAGTGCAAACTCCCCATATTGTAAAAAAAGCCAAGGAAGATCGCTTTCAAAGCCACGACTATTACAATATCGACGATCTGCTGAGCGAGGATCATTTGCTCGCTCGTGATGCCGTTCGTACCTGGGTAAAACAGGAAGTATCGCCCATCATCGAAGCCTATGCTGATCGTGCGGAATGCCCCACACACTTATTTAAAGGGCTCGCAGAAATCGGCGCTTTTGGACCCAGCATTCCTGAAGAATACGGCGGCGGCGGTATGGATGAAATTGCTTATGGCATCATCATGCAAGAATTGGAACGTGGTGATTCGGGCATTCGTTCTATGGCGTCGGTTCAAGGATCTTTGGTGATGTACCCAATTTACAAGTTTGGCTCTGAAGAACAGCGCCGAAAATACCTTCCCAAACTAGGAAATGGCGACTTCATTGGTTGTTTTGGCCTCACCGAGCCTGATCATGGTTCCAATCCCAATGGAATGGTGACCAACATCAAAGACGACGGCGATAGCTATATCCTCAATGGCGCCAAAATGTGGATTACCAACTCTCCTTTGGCCGATGTTGCCGTTGTTTGGGCCAAAGATGAGCAAGGCATTATTCGCGGAGTTATTGTTGAAAAAGGCATGAAGGGGTTTTCTGCTCCTGAAATACACGGCAAGTGGTCTTTACGGGCTTCCATTACCGGCGAATTGGTCTTTGAAGATGTTCGCATTCCAAAAAGCAACTTGCTGCCCAATGTACAAGGATTAAAAGGCCCCTTGTCTTGTTTATCCAAAGCACGTTATGGTATTGCTTGGGGCGCAATTGGTGCAGCATTGGACTGCTATGATTCAGCTTTGCAATATGCCAAAGAGCGGGAGCAATTTGGTAAACCCATCGCTCAGTTCCAGTTGACACAAAAAAAATTGGCCGAAATGATCACTGAGATCACCAAAGCTCAATTACTGGCTTGGCGTTTGGGTACCCTTGCCAATGAAGGAAAAGCGACACCAGCACAAATTTCCATGGCCAAACGCAACAACGTACAGATGGCGCTGGAAGTAGCACGGGAAGCAAGGCAAATCCACGGCGGGATGGGCATCACCAACGAATACCCAGTCATGCGACACATGATGAACCTAGAAACCGTACTTACTTATGAAGGAACACATGACATCCATTTGCTGATTACAGGTATGGATGTTACTGGTTTGAATGCATTCCAGTAGATAAAAGGAGGGTTTCATTGAGAAAACGGTAGCATTGTGAAAAATAAAGGCTTATTTGTACGTTAATGCGGGCATAAGCCTTTATTTTTAATACTTTTCATTTAATTTATACCCGAACAAAAGACCATTCACATTTGAGAAAGCGTTGAAATGCATGAATGGTTTTTGAAAATAGTGATCTTATGAGGATTCAAGTTTTTGTATGCAGCGTATTGGTATTGGTCTTAGGACTGACCCAGATAGCTATGGCGCAAGACAACTCCAAAATTCTGCTAAACAACCCGTCATTCGAAGACAAACCTCGCCATAGCAAGGTGCCTGTTGGTTGGACAGATTGTGGATTCCCAGGCGAATCAGAGCCTGATATCCAGCCCAGCGGATTTTTTAGCGTCAACAAACCTGCTCAAGAGGGCAACACCTACATGGGTATGGTGGTAAGGGATAACGACACCTGGGAAAGTGTGGGACAAAAATTATCCCACAAAATGGAAAAAGGCAAATGCTATGAATTTAGTATTTTCCTCTGTCGCTCCGAATTGTACGTAAGCCAAAGCCGGCTTTCGGAAGCTCAATCCAACTATACAACTCCTGCAAAGCTGCGCATCTATGGCGGTTTCAACTATTGCGACAAGCAGTTTTTGTTGGCCGAAAGTAGCTTGGTCGTCAGTACCCGCTGGTTGGAGTACAAGTTCCGTTTTGAACCCATCGATAACTACTCGCACTTGGTTTTTGAGGCTTTTTATAAAACGCCTACCCTGTTCCCTTACAATGGCAATATTCTTTTGGACAATGCTTCGGCGATTGAACCTATACCCTGCAAAGAACCTGTTGTACAAACTCCTCCCAAGGTGGATCCTGTCGTTGTACAACCAAAGCCTACGCCTCCAAATCCGCCAACCAATACGGTCAAAACGCCAATTGCTACCAATACACCGCCAATAAAACCTCCTCAAACCAGCCAGGAAACGACAAAAACTAAATCCAATCCGGAGCCGACAAAAGCTGCGGAAAATCCGGTTGATTTCACTTCCATAAAACGGGCTGATTTTAGTAAGGGGCAAACGCTACAAGTGCCGAACCTGATGTTCCCGGTAAATGATACCCTTTTGAACAGCAGCTCTTATCCGATATTGGATAAGCTCTACAACTTTCTAAACAAAAATCCTGATTTGGTGATTGAAGTGGGCGGGCATACCAACGGAGTTTGTCAAGATGATTATTGTAATCGCCTTTCTGAAAAAAGAGCGCGAGCGGTAGCCGATTACTTGACCAAAAAAGGCATCACTTCTAACCGACTCAAAATCAAAGGCTATGGAAAGGCCATGCCGATTTCTTCGGTCGCTAGCGATCCCCGCAATCAACGCGTGGAAATAAAAATCATTACCTTTAATAATGGTTGATGTTTTTAGAGCTGTTGCTTCGGTAAATCTATCGCAGCACTCCCTCAAAAGAAATAGGCTAGGTGTTTCGGAACATCTAGCCTATTTTTTTATTCTTTTACTTCAAATCCCAATGCTTCAAGATCTCGCCAAAAGTCTGGGTAAGATTTTTCCACCACTCTAGGTTCGGCAATGCCAACTGTCCCTAAAAAAGCAAAGGGTGCAAAAGCCATCGCCATTCGGTGATCTTCATATGTTGCAAAAACAGGCGCCGGCATTGGAATCTTAGCCTTTCCAGTAAAAGAAAAATAAGCATTGGCTTCTTCTGCTACCTTCACGCCCACTTTTGCCAATTCTGCATCCAATGCTGCTATCCGATCGGTCTCCTTGATTCGCAATGTTTCCAAGCCGGTAAATCGGCCATGTACACCTAATCCTCCACATACCACGGCGATGGTTTGGGCTAAATCTGGACAACGTAAAAAATCGTATTCAAAAAGAGCGACCGCTGTTTTTCCATTCCTCGACAAATGAACGCCCTTTTCGTTAAAGGTCGTTTTTACACCAAAAGCTTCCATCATATCCGCCAACACCGCATCTCCTTGCAGACTGTCCGCAAACAAACCATTGAGTTGTAAGTCGACTTCATGGGCAAAAGCAGCCATGGCATAATAATAAGATGCTGCCGACCAATCCGCTTCTACTACAAATGGCTTGGCTTGATACGCTTGTTCGAAAATGGTGATGCTATGGCCTTCCCATTGGTGTTCTACCCCAAAATAGGCCATCAAGCCCAGCGTCATTTCGATGTAAGGGCGCGAAACGATCTCCCCTTCTAATTCTAAGTGCAGCCCGCCCGGCAATATAGGAGCAATCATCAACAAAGCTGAGATGTACTGGCTACTGGTATTGGCTGCTATGCTGATCTGTGCTGGTGATGAAAAAGGAGTGGGTTCCCCAACGCGCAGCGGCGGATAGCCTTCATTTTCTAGGTATTCAATATTCGCTCCTAGACTTCGTAAAGCATTCACCAGTACACCAATGGGGCGCTGTTTCATCCGTTCTGTACCGGTAAGGATTTGCGTCCCGGATTGTAAAGCAAGATAAGCCGTCATAAAGCGAAAAGTGGTACCCGCAGCGCCTGCATCCCTTGTCTCTTCTTGGCTACTCAGCAATTGCTCCAGTAAAACGGTGTCCTTTGCGTTGGCCAGTCTCTCAATTGGAAAAAAGTCGGTACACAATGCCCGAATGATCTGCGCACGGTTGCTGATGCTTTTGGAACCAGCCAAAGTAATCTCGCCAATCAATTGGAGATTGTGCTTGGTGATTGTATAGGTCATGAGTAAACAACAGAATTAACGATGAAATCAAGGCCAAACAAAAGTGATGGCCTGCTCAATATCAGGATGTAAACTTTTGGCAACCGGACAGGTCAACGCAATGTGTTCCAAAATCTTTTTTTCTTCTACCGTAAATGATTTATCCGGAAAAGTGAAGGTAGCTTCAATACGCGAAATCCGACGCGGGTTAGCAGCCATGATTTTGTTGATGCTTACCTGCGCGCCATCCATATCAATGCCGCGGCCTTGTGCACCAATTCCCATTACGGTGAGCATACAATTGGCCAAAGCGGTCGCCACTAAATCAGTAGGTGAAAAAGCTTCACCTTTGCCGTGGTTGTCAACTGGAGCATCGGTAATAATAACTGTACCGGAGCTCAAATGAACAGATGTTGCGCGCAAATCGCCCAGATAGGTTACTTCAGAGGTCATATCAATTGATTTTTCCAATTAGGAATGGTAGCGATAGTATAAAAAAATAACCCTATCGCTACCATCACACCCATTTTATTCTTCTTCATCTTCGTCGTTGTCGCGTTTTTGCATACGACGACGCATGTCATTGTCTGATTTTTCATAAGCCAAGATGATTTCTTTCACCAAGCGGTGCCGAACCACATCATCAGCAGTAAGCCGCACTTCTACGATACCTTCAACTGGATGAAGGATATCCAAAGCCCTTTGAAGTCCCGAACGTTGATTATAAGGCAAATCGATCTGCGATAAATCGCCCGTGATGATGCATTTTGCACTTGGCCCCAAACGCGTGAGAAACATCTTCAATTGCAGCGTTGAGCAGTTTTGTGCTTCATCCAAGATGATAAAGGCATGATCCAAGGTTCGTCCGCGCATAAACGCAAGCGGAGCGATTTCAATCACCCGATTGACCATAAACTGGTTCAATTTTTCAGCGGGGATCATGTCGTCCAAGGCATCATACAATGGCCTTAGATAGGGATCAATTTTT
>JBBRGN010000128.1:0-13116 GCA_038240665.1 Chitinophagales bacterium
GCTCGCTCAGCATTACCGAAAGACAGTTGAAAAACGCTGTAGAGGTGATCATCAAACTCAATCCAAAACCTGCCAGCGCTTATAGTGGCGGAACCAGCGAACGTTCATCGCAATACATCATTCCCGATTTTGTCATTCTCAACACCGATGGGGTGTTGGAACTGAACCTCAATACCCGCAATGCCCCCGATCTGCGCGTTAGCGACGAGTTCCGAGACATGCTAAAAACCTTTAGCTCGCGTGGTGGCGTAAAATTAACTCGTCCGCAAAAAGATACGCTGGTTTTCATCAAGCAAAAAATAGAATCCGCTCGCTGGTTCATTGATGCCATTAAACAACGCCATGAAACGATGTACAAAACCATGTACGCCATCATGGAATACCAATCAGAGTATTTCCTCACCGGCGATCAGAAAAAAATGCGGCCGATGATTCTTCAAGATGTGGCGAACATGACCAGCCTGGATGTGTCTACCATCTCCCGTGTGGCCAACAGCAAATATGTGCAAACCGAATATGGCGCCAAACGCCTCAAAGAGTTTTTCTCAGAAGGCATGCAAAACAGTGAAGGGGAAGAAATTTCAACCCTGGAGGTAAAAAAGATCCTTTCTGAAATCATAACCGCAGAAAGCAAAAGATCGCCGTTATCGGATGATAAGCTTACGCAGGTATTGCAAGAAAAAGGCTACAACATTGCCCGCAGAACTGTCGCCAAATACCGGGAACAATTGGGTGTTCCCAAAGCTTCACTGCGCAAAACCTTGTGATGGTTCCGAATATTTGCCTAATCTAAAATCTGATCTAAAGCTTCCAACAACACCCGGCAAGCCAATTGAATTTCAGCTTCTTGAATGATCAGTGGCGGTGCAAAGCGAATGGATTGGCTATTGAACAAAAACCAATCTAGCAGTACGCCCTGCTGAAGACAGTATTGGATTACCTCTTGTACCCGTTCAAAACTCCCCAGATCAATCGCCATCAACAAGCCTGCACTGCGTACTTCCACAATTCGCGGATGTACCAAAAGCGATCGAATCAAAGCTTCTTTTGCTGCGACTTGGGCAATCAAATCGGTTTCAAGCAATTCTTGTAAAGTAGCCAGTGCGGCTGCACAACTCACCGGATGACCGCCAAATGTAGTGATGTGCCCCAAAATAGGATCATGGGAAAGGGATTGCATCACCGTTTTGGAAGCCACAAAAGCGCCGATGGGCATACCACCGCCCATACCTTTGGCCAAAAGCAATACATCAGGAGTTACGCTGTATTGTTCAAAAGCAAAAAGCGTTCCGGTACGCCCATACCCGGCTTGAATTTCATCCAAAATAAGCAACGCGCCTACTTCATCGCAACGTTTGCGCAAGTGTTGTAGGTAGCCGCCCCAGGGTTTGCGCACGCCCCACTCCCCTTGCACGGTTTCTACGATCACGGCGGCAGTAGCCGTGGTAATTTGCTCCAGACAATAAGCACAATTGAACTCAATGTGTTTGATACCAGGAAGTAAAGGAAAATAAGCCTGCGTAAAATCAGTTGGCCACATCAAACTGGCCGCTCCTTGGGTACTTCCATGATAGGCTTTTTTGCAAGCAATGATTTCAGATCTACCGGTATGCCGTTTGGCGAGTTTCATAGCGCCTTCAGTGGCTTCGGTTCCTGAATTGACGAAGTACACGCTATCCAATGTTGCCGGTAAATTTTGAGCCAATAAGGTCGCCAACTGTACCTGTGGTGCCAATACAAACTCCCCATAAACCATGGTATGTAGGTAGCGATCCAGCTGCAGTTTTGCGGCTTCTACTACCCGCGGATGCCGATGCCCCAAACAACTGACTCCAATGCCGGCAATCATATCTAGATAGGATTTACCCGATCCATCGTAGAGGTACATACCTGCTGCCGATTCGATTTCTAAAGCCAGCGGAAAAGCGCTGGTTTGGGCAATATGTTGTAAAAAAAGTTGACGTTGATGCATGTCTTTGTGGTCTTGGACATGACAAAGTTGGCGAAAAACAATTTCATAGCCTGTAACTATTTGACATAAATTACGGTATACCTTAGGGCGGTTTCAAAAACGACAATGTCGGATCAACGACCTTTGGATTGTTAGCAAAACTTTAAAGCCGTCCTAGAATTTGTTGGCTAAGAAAAAATAGTCTATTATTGAACGCAGCGAAAGTTAACCGAAGATAATGATCCCATGAAAAATGTAATGATCCTTACCATAATACTCCTGTTTGCAGCTTTTGGCTGCGACAGTCTGGCATACCAGCTCAAGCAGTATGAGGTAAAAGGTATCGACGTTTCTCATTATCAGGAAAGCATCAATTGGGACAGCGTAGCGCAACAAGGTCTGAATTTTGTTTTTGTCAAAGCTACCGAAGGCATCACTTTAAATGACTCCTTATTTGTCAACAATTGGCGAGAAATCAACCGGGTTGGTCTCAAACGCGGTGCTTATCATTTTTTCCGTCCTTCCTTTTCGGCTGAACAACAAGCGCTGAATTTCATTCGCAACGTACCTTTGGAAAATGGCGACTTACCGCCTGTTCTCGATGTGGAGGTTCTGGACGGTGCTTCCAAAATTGAAGTACTTGCAGGCATGTACACTTGGCTCTATATGGTAGAAATTGCTTACGGCGTAAAACCAGTCATTTATACCAATCAAATTTTCTACAATACTTACTTAGCTGGCCACTTTACGGACTACCCGCTTTGGATAGCCCGTTATAATGTGTACCAACCCGAACTGGCTGATGGTCGCGAGTGGAATTTTTGGCAGTACGGCAACGAAACCAACCTTCCTGGCATTACTGAAAAAGTCGATTTCAACGTATTCCACGGCACGGCAGCTGATTTGGAAAAAATGTGCATCCGCCCCAAGCCTATCTTAAGCGTGTTTACGCCGCGGCGTGGTTTTTTCTCTGCTTGGTTGGAGAAAAAAAGTGGATCCTGATCTAAATCAACCCCAGATTTGGAAACGATTTTCCTAAAATTGCTGGCACTGGCGCTTCTAACCACTTATCCAATATTGTGGCATAGACCTTCCGAAAATCTATGGTGTAATTTAAATCTCCTTCGTCCAATTGCGAAAGATCTGGCGCTTCATTAAAAAAGCCTGGTTTTTTCAGTTTTCCGCCCATTAAAAAAAGATTATTGGCGGTACCATGATCGGTACCTTTGCTAGCGTTTTGCTTTACCCTTCGGCCAAATTCTGAAAAAGTCAAGATCAATACTTCATCGAGCAAGCCATTCTGTTTGAGATCCGGCACAAACACTTTCATCGCATCGGCGTATTGCCCGAGTAAACGTTCTTGTCGCATCCGCTGATTGGCATGGGTATCAAAACCGGACAAGCTGACGTAATAAATCTTTGTGTCGGTATCCGCAGTAATCAATTCGGCAATGGTACGCATGTCTTGCCCAAACTCCGATTGTGGATAGGCAGCGCTGGAATGATTTTTTTTACTTTGAGCAAACAAGTAATCTGCTGAAGATTCCGAATCGATCAAGGTTTTGTAGAGATAGCCGACCTTGTTCTCATCCACATCATTGCGCGCAGATTTGCTGATGGCTTGCAAAATTGGATTGTCAGCAGTTCGTTTGAGCCGACCAGGGTCGCTCATCGCAAAACCACGCCGATTAGCACCCTTTAATGCCAAACTCAAAGTGTCATCCACTTCAATCGCTTGGTATGGCGATTGGCACCCCTGGCAATTGCTGTCCAAATAACGGCCAATCCAACCCGAATTCAGGTAATCCGTGCTGTCGCTGGCCGTATGCCAGATGTCCATGGAACGAAAATGCGAGCGATCTGGATTGGGATACCCCACATTGTTGACAATGCTCATTTGTCCTTGATCAAAAAGCTCGCGTAAGCTTTTGAGTCCTGGATTGAAACCCAGTTCATCGCTTACCGTTATCACTTCCGTTTTCGCGATACCCAAATCGGGGCGATTTTGGTAATATAGGTCATTGCGGTAAGGCACAATGGTGTTTAACCCGTCGTTTCCACCCGAAAGTTGAACCACCACCAATATTTTTCCCGCTCTATTTTTATACAACTTGCCCAACGAAGTTCCAGTCAAAAAAGAAGGAACCATCATTGCTGTTGAAGCCAAACTTGCCTGTTTTAAGAAATTTCTTCTTTGCATTTTTTCAATTTTAATAAGTAGGTCGCGATACTAAATCCCCATTAATTTCAACACAATTGATATTCCGGAAGCGACATAATGCGCATGGCGAGTGCAGCCACCTGAGCTGGTTTATCGCCATTCGGCAAGATCGGCATCAAATTTTTCAAATCAATACTTGGACGAATAGGCAAAAAATATTGCGCTAGTTCTTGCCCAATTTGTTCGGGCGTTGTCGACTTGATGGTGTTCACCAAGGGTGTCAAATTCATTTTTACTGCCAGTTTACGGGCCATTTTTCCTTCTGCTTGCACTACTTCAAATTCATCTTTGACCCGCATGGTAAATTCGTTTGAGTTAAAGAAAAAACTGGGTAAACTCAGGCGTGTAGTCAGCGTAGAGTTATCGATCCAGGTTTTGCCACCTGGCCATCCGGCTACATTGGGCGGATTGAACAGCATTTGCCCCAAGGCTTTCTGTATAAAAATATGCGCCAGGGGTTGCTCCAAACGAAAATCCAGACTGCGCATCATCCCAGCAATCAGTTCTATCGGGGATTTGATTTTTGCGCCCTGGTTTTCTGGTGCATAAAACCACTCGCTTTCAAAAATGCTGCGCATCAATTTGCCAATGTGATAGTCGGATTTAAAGAACTGCTGGGCGAGTTCTTTCACTTTATCTTCGTTGACCTTATCATTAACGAAGTGCCGATAGATTTTTTTGGTGATGAAATAAGCCGCTTCCGGTTTGGACAAAATGTGCTCGATGATGTCTTCGCCATTAAAAGTGCCGCTTTTACCAAAAAAAGTCTTGACGCCGTAATCGTGCCATAAAGGGCGAAAAACAAAGTCACCCGCCAAAGTACTTGACCATCCCGTAAAAGCGCGTGCCCCTTCTTTGACGTCCATTTCGGTATAATTGCCACGACCCAGCGTAAACAATTCCATCAATTCCCGCGCAAAGTTTTCGTTGGGTTTTTCTTTTCTGTTCTGTTGGTTATTCAGGTAGCGGATCATAGAGGGATCCTGAGTAATTCCCATCACAAGGTCGCGAAAATGCCCCAGGCCATGTTGGCGGAGGATATTCAGTTGCTGGATGCCCAGTTTGCCTTGTTCCGACCGACAAGCAAAGTGGCCGTGCCAGAAAAAAGTCATGCGTTCAACCAAAGCGCTTTCCTTAGGATCGGCCATGCGTTCTACCCAAGCGGTATTGGCATTCATCACCCGCTGACGCTCGTCCTTTCTCATTTGTTCAAACATTTCGCGATTGGTCTTTTTGTCGTCGCGATCCAATTCTAGAGTAGGAACAGGCAAAGGAGAAGCATTTTTTGCCTGATTGAAAAGTTCGTCCACTGCTTTTTGGACGGTCCAGTTTTGTTTTTGACGCCATTCGTCGGGGCTAAGGCCAAAGCCTGCACGCCAGTAAAGCTGATTGATTCTGTTCATAGCAATTCTTAGTTTCTGCGAAAGACTGGCACATGGACTAAAAATTCTGCCTACAGTTTAAAGCGGTTTGCAAAATCGCATTTGGGATAACCAGCGAAGCGCTGTACTTTTGTGTCTTTAGAAGCAGATCAAAAAAATCATAACCCCTTTATCATGTTGCAGCTAAATGCAAAAATCATTAAGACCGGAACCCTGTTTGCGCTGTTGATGGCAAGCTTGATGGCTTGTACACCAAAAAGTGAAGCTGAAAAAATGTCTTATCCGGAGTTGTTAGACCGGCTAAAGATGGAATCGGCCAAGATTGAAGCCGCACAACCCAACCAAATCGACACCGCAATGGTTAATCGTTTTGGGGAGGAAGTAAAGGTTTTTGCAAAACGTTTTAATAAGGACACCCTAGGTTCGATCTTTTTTTGGAAAGCCATTGTAGCCGAACAAAAAATTGGACAATTCAACCAGGCTATTGGGCTACTGGATGCTTTTGTCATCCAATTTCCCAAAAGCAAAAAGGTAGCCGAAGCGATTTTTTTAAAAGCTTTCATTACTGAAACTGGCCTGAACAATAAAGATCAAGCGGCTAACATCTATCAAAGTTTTATCAATGCCTTTCCCACGGATCCTCTTGCACAAGACGCAAAATTGCTCTTAGAACAGATTCAAAAAAAGGTGTCCGATGATGAGCTAATTCGCCAGTTTGAGGAAAAAGAGAAAGAGGCTGGCTCCAAATAGAAGAACTTGTTTGGGATTATTTTTCAACATTAGAAAAAATGTAAGCGATGAAAAAATGGTTAACGATTGTAGCATTTTTTTGCTCGGCTTTTATAGCCGCTCAGGCCCAAGGCATTGTTTTTTTCACAGGCAATTGGGACGATGCGCTCAAATTGGCCAAAGAACAAGAGAAACCTATATTCATTGATGCTTTTACTACCTGGTGCGGCCCGTGTAAAATGATGGCTAAAAATGTTTTTCCTGATGAGGAAGTAGGCGATTTCATCAATCGCAACTTCATTTCCATCCAGATCGACATGGAACAAGCCGATGGTTTGAAGTTTGGTCGTTCTTACCCGGTAAACGCCTACCCCACGCTGTATTTTGTCGATTTCGATGGCAAGGTCATCAAGAAGTCGGTAGGGGCTATGCAAGCCGCGGGTTTTCTTGATTTTAGCAAAAAAGTTATCAACAGCATTGATCGCAGTGTTGAACTGGAAAAGGCTTATACCGCGGGCAAGCGCGATCCACAATTTATTCTCAATTACATCAAGGCGCTCAATAAATCCAGCAAGCCTAGTTTGCGAGTTACCAATGATTACCTGCGCACCCAAACCGATCTCACCACGGAGATCAATCGCCGCATCATTTTGGAAGCCGCCACCGAAGCCGATACCAAAGTTTTTGATATGCTGATGAGCGATCGCAATGGCATCGCAGTAGTTGAATCAGATCAAGTGGTTCAAAACCGAATCATTGACGCTTGTCGGCGTACCGTGGAAAAAGCGATTCGCTTTAAAAACACGGCGCTTTTGGAAGAAGCCAAAACTAAAATGCGCAATGCCTATCCTGATCGTGCCAAACCCTTTGCTGCACGGGCAGATATGAACCTAGCCTTGGCCAATCAAAACCTCAAAGATTGCCTAAAAGCAGCTAAGGTTTATTCCAAAAATGCGGATACGGAACCGGCTTTCGAGATCCGCCAAACCGCCTTTTTGTTGTTAAAAAACCTGAGTAAGAATCCAGACGCGCTGGAAATCGCCACGGATTTAACCAAAATAGCAGCGGAGAAAAGCCAGACTTCTCTTTATTTTTTGACCTATGCCGATTTGCTGTTGGAACGCGGTAAAAAAGAAGAAGCCAAAGCCGCAGTCGCCAAAGCCATGGAATTGGCCAAAGCGGAAGGCCCGGAAGCAGAAGCCCGTGTAACCCTGTTTAAAGGAAAAACATCCTGATCCGACATTAAGTATTGGTCCTTTTTTAAAGCAATGGCGTTATTGGGATGAAAGCCATTATCCCAGCAACTCTGATAAACAAGTGTAGATGAAAAACTGGCTTATTCTGCTGGCGTTGTGCTGTTGTAGCGTTCGTATGTCGGCGCAAGTGGGGATAGAATTTTATGAGGGAAATTGGAATGATGCGCTCGCCAAAGCCAAAACAGCGAATAAACCCATTTTTTTGGATGCCTTTACAACTTGGTGTAGCCCTTGCAAGCAAATGAGCGCAGAGGTGTTTTCCAATGCTGAAGTGGCTGATTTTTTCAACGGCAATTTCATCAATGTCAAGTTGGACATGGAAAAGGGTGAAGGAATCGAATTAGCAAAAAAATGGAGCATCCAGGTCTATCCAAGTTTACTTTTTTTTAGTGCCGATGGAAAGTCGCTGCACCTAGCCACTGGTTTTCATGATGCACGTGATTTTTTGGAGCTTGGAGAAACCGCACTCAACCCCGATAAAAACCTCCAAGGTATGGCTCAACGCTACGCAGCAGGCGAGCGTAAACCAAATTTTTTGTTCGAATATGCGATCGCCAGCGCCCGCGCAATGAATCCTCAAAGTTCCGCCATCGCTGATGCATATCTGGCCACACAAAGCGATTGGAATACCCCCGAAAACCTGGAATTCATTTATAATTTCATGGAAAAAACGGATTCGAAGCTCTTTGACTACTTTATCGATCATCGCACAGCATTTGAAGCGCAAATAGGGAAAGAACAGGTAATGACTCGTCTCCAAGAAATGATCATTAAAGATGCCTTTATGGGAGTAAGCAATGCCGAAACGGCCTTTTCGCGTATTGCGTCCATTTATCAGCGCATCAATCCCGAATCTGCAACTGCGTTGGTGGCGTTATTTAAAATGAATTATTACCGCCAAGCAGGTGAAAACAACCTATTTGCTCAAGCGGCGGTCGATTACTTCACCCATGAAAAGATTGACGATCCTGCCGAATTGAACAACATAGCCTGGAATTTTGTAGAAAGCGTTACTGATGTGAAATTACTGGCCGAAGCCCTCAAGTGGGCGGAGCGTTCAGTTGCGCTAGACAAGCAAGCCTACAACATGGACACTTTGGCTTGGCTAAATTTCAAATTAGGCAACAAAAGCAAAGCGAAGAAAAACGCTAAAGAGGCGATTAAATTGGCCAAAAGCCGTTCAGAAGATGCTTCTTCTTCGGAAGAGCTACTGAAACAGCTGTAAATCTTAACTTTACATCCATTAGACTTGTTGCGTCAGGGACACTTAATCACCACGACTGCGTCAAGTTAAACCAATCAAAACAACCCATGCCGGAAACTCGGACGGACATCAATACGCTAGGAGAATTTGGATTGATCGATCACCTTACCAAAGGTTTTCCCCTTAGCAATCCTTCTTCCTTAAAAGGCATCGGCGACGATGCAGCAGTCATCGACAATGGCGCGCTGCTTACCGTTGTTTCTACTGATATGCTGATGGAAGGCATTCATTTTGATTTGATGTATACCCCGCTGAAACATTTGGGGTACAAATCAGTGGTAGTGAACGTTTCTGACATTTATGCCATGAATGCTACTCCCAAACAGATTACCGTGAGCTTGGGGCTTTCCAATCGGTTTTCGGTGGAAGCCTTGGAGGAATTGTACGAAGGCATTCAAGCCGCTTGCACCCATTATGGCGTGGATTTGGTTGGAGGCGATACTTCTTCTTCTTTACAAGGTTTGGCCATTAGCATCACCGCCATTGGTCAAGCGGAAAAAGAAAAATTAGTGTACCGCAATACCGCCAAAGTAGGCGATTTGATCTGTATTACTGGCGATTTGGGCGCGGCGTATCTGGGTTTACAGATTCTTGAGCGCGAAAGACAATTGTTTCTTTCTCAGCCAGACATACAACCTGATTTGGACAACCAGTCTTACGTAGTGGGCAAACAACTCAAACCAGAAGCTCGAAAGGATATGATTGAGTTTTTTGCTACAAATCAATTGATCCCTACATCCATGATCGATATTTCTGATGGCTTGGCTTCTGAACTTTTCCATATTTGCACACAATCCAAGGTGGGCGCTTTTTTAGAAGAAAGCGGCATTCCTATCCACCCGGATACCCAGATGCAAGCCATCAAATTCAAGCTGGATCCAGTTACCTGTGCGCTCAGCGGAGGCGAAGATTATGAACTGCTGTTCACCATCGACCCGAAGGACGTAGAAAAAATCCGCTTCCTCCCAGATATTTACATTGCTGGAGAAATCGTTGATGCCCAGGATGGGATTAAATTGCACACCGTTGGAGGCAATATCCACCCCATTACTGCTCAAGGTTGGAAACATTTTCAAAGCCAATAGCATGTAATGACTCGGCATTTTTTTATACTAACCTTGGTACACCGTTAGATCTATTGCTTCAAAACAACCACTACCGTCGTGCCATATCTGCTAAATATTTATTGCCCACTATCTAGAATAATACTGTCATGCTTCGCAAGATTTATTCCGTTTTTTTCTCCCTGGTAATGCCTTTTTTTTTGGTTGTAGGTTGTAATGGCAACAAAACTGCCACCAGTTCTACTACCGCTGAAAATAGCGAAAAGCCTAAGGTCTCTGTACCCAAATTTGATCGCGATTCAGCCTTCATCTTCGTGGCTCAGCAATTAGCTTTTGGCCCCAGGGTACCCAATACAGCGGCACACAATGCTTGCAAAACCTGGCTGGTAAATAAATTAAAAGGATTTGGCGCGGAGGTGATTGAGCAAAATTTCCAAGCACGGGCGTATACGGGTACAATGTTGGATGGAACCAACGTCATTGCGCAATACAAACCAGAAAATACCCGCCGCATTGTACTGTCAACGCATTGGGATTCTCGCCACATTACGGATTCGCCTTTGGCTAAAGGGGCCAAACAGGCCGTTATGGGCGCTGATGACGGAGCCAGCGGCGTGGGCATTCTTCTCGAAATTGCTCAAGTTCTACAAGCCACGCCGGTAGACATTGGCGTTGACTTGGTATTTTTTGATGCTGAAGATTATGGCGATGGCGGCCCAAATGGCAAATCTGAAAGCTGGTGCTTGGGGTCGCAATATTGGGCCCGCAATTTGCACTACAAAGGCGGAATCAAACCCGAATACGGTATTTTGCTTGATATGGTGGGAGCTTCTGCACCCCGTTTTGGGATTGAAGAATACTCCAATTACTATGCTAAAGATGTGGTGGACAAAGTCTGGGATTTAGCCTTTAGCATGGGATATTCCAATATTTTTGTAGAAGAACGAGTAGGCGGCATCACCGATGACCATGTTTTTGTCAATCAACTGGCACGCATTCCTATGGTCGACATCATCAATCGTCCTGCTGATACGCAGACTGGTTTTGTAGCCCATTGGCACACCCCAGAAGACACCCTCGATAAAATAGATCGCATTACCCTTAAATCAGTCGGACAGCTCCTTTTGGCTGTCGTCTACCGAGAATATGCGGGTACTTTGTAGCGTTTATCGATCTATGCAATTTCAGAATTAATTCAAAATGTTAACATTAGAGTACTTAATTTTGAGGTTTTAAATCACAGCGAAAATGACAATTGAGCAGATCTATACGGGGTGTTTGGCACAGGGTGCTTATTTTATCGAGTCTGAAAACGAAGCGGTGGTCATCGACCCTTTGCGCGAGACCAGCCCTTATTTGAGCCGCGCCGCTAAGACCGGTACCCAAATCAAATACGTTTTTGAAACCCATTTCCATGCAGATTTTGTAAGTGGGCATGTGGATTTAAGCAAAAAAACGGGCGCCCCAATCGTTTTTGGACCTACCGCCAATCCAGGCTTCGAAGCTTATATTGCCCAAGATGGAGAGGAATTTAAAGTAGGAAAAGTAACACTCCGCGTCATCCATACACCTGGCCATACCATGGAAAGTACTTGTTATTTGCTTTTGGATGAATATGGCAAGGAAGTAGCTCTTTTTTCAGGAGACACCTTATTCATTGGCGACGTAGGCCGACCCGACTTAGCGCAAAAAGCAGCTTCCATGACTCAAGAGCATTTGGCTGGAACGCTTTATGATTCCTTGCGCACTAAAATCATAACCTTACCCGACGACGTAATCGTTTATCCTGCTCATGGTGCTGGCTCCGCTTGTGGAAAAAACATGTCGAAAGAGACTTTTGATACCCTCGGTCGCCAAAAGTCGGTTAATTATGCCTTACGTTCCGACATGAGCAAGGAAGAGTTCATCAAGGAGGTAACGGATGGCTTGATGCCTCCCCCAGCCTATTTTCCGATGAATGTAGCGATGAATAAAAACGGTTCTGAAAGCATTGACGAAGTGATGCGCAGAGGCACTCAAGCCTTATCGCCTCGAGCCTTTGAACTTATTGCCAATGAAACGCTGGCCTTGATTATCGATACCCGTAAAGCCGATACTTTTGCCGAAGGCTTTATACCCAAAAGCATCAACATTGGCTTAGATGGCGGTTTTGCACCCTGGGTAGGTGCCCTGGTTCCCGATCTCAAGCAAGAATTGTTGTTGGTAACCGATGAAGGCCGGGAAGCAGAAGTTGTACAGCGCTTGGCAAGGGTAGGTTATGATCATTGTCTAGGTTTTTTGGAAGGTGGAATAAATGCCTGGAAATCCGTTGGTATGGAACTGGACACCATCACCCGGATTGATGCAGGCGACCTAGCAAAATTACACATTCAGCAACCAGAAGCGCTCATCGTTGATGTACGCAAACCCAGTGAATATGATGCCGAACATCTGGAAGGCGTCATCAACACGCCACTGGATTTCATCAATGAATCCATGATCCAAGTACCAAAGGATGGACAGGTATACGCATTGTGTGCCGGCGGTTACCGCTCTATGATGTTTACGTCCATTTTGCGGGCTAGAGGTTACGAAAACATCATCGATGTACGGGGTGGATTTCAGGCATTAAAAAACAGCGAGTCCTTGGTTTTTGTCTCCTCCGTACCTCATGATTAATAACTCAAGTGGGCAAAACTGTAGACTTTTTGGCTATGATGAAGCCTAAATGTATAGGCAAAAGATTGGGAGAAAAAATAAATGAATCGTGGCTGGCGTTATTTTCTAACCTTAACGCAATTGATGTAGCTGTAATGTTTTAGATTAAGCTTCGGGAAGCACTTGAATCCGCAAGGACAAAATGATTACCCTCAAAATTTTTGAAGTGAGTACATGAACTTCTTGGCAGGCTTATACTATAGAAAGATTGATTTTAGTAGCCCTCTGTAAAAAACTCCCTCACGCAAACGCCAATCTTTCCCTTATCACTTTTTGAGCGCTGAAAATTAAAAAACAAAAAAGCCTGATCTTCGAAAAGATCAGGCTTTTGGGTTGTGTGGGCACAGAAGGATTCGAACCTCCGACATCCTGCTTGTAAGGCAGGCGCTCTAAACCAGCTGAGCTATGCGCCCTTTTGCTTTTGGCGTGTGCAAATATACAACAGCTGAATTCTTTTTTGCAATTATTTTGGAAACTTTTTTTGCAATTATTTTAAAAACCTTTAGTTTCATATGCCAATGCATTGAAAACCATGGTGACTAAAGCCCATTG
>JBBRGN010000129.1:0-13042 GCA_038240665.1 Chitinophagales bacterium
CAGGTTTTCGTGGTGTCCAACGGACAAGCCATGAAAACCCTGTTGAACGGAACCTAGGGGAGCGTTCTGAGGCCTGAAAAACCAATCTTATCACCTATGGAGCTATCGAGGATTTTTTGGGTTCCGAGATTGGATTTAGACATCTCCATCTAAGCAGCGCCATTTTTGTAAAGTGCCTAGGGTGTTTTTTGCACCTGGACTGCGGCCAAGTACTGATCATTTTTTCTCGAATTTAGCTATTTGTGCTCCAAAACCATTAACTTCAGCTCGCACTCGCGCCATCAAGGTGTGTTGGCTTAAGTCTTCAGGATCTTTTTTTTTGTTGCCATGATCGTTTGTCTTTTACGTGAAATACGAATGTCAACGTTTACGACATAGCTACCTTAGGTTTAGTTCAACTACGGTTTTGCAAAATTCCAAAAAAATCTCGCTGCGCTCCATTATTTTTCGGAACTTCGCAAAGCCGCGGCGCGCTATGCGGTAAGTTTAAAAACGACACGGTAAACACTAAACGACATAAAAAATGAAAATTCATACCACAAATTACAAAGACACTTTTATAGAAATTGCGGATGATTGCCCAACGACAAACGGAGAAATCCCACCAATAAAAGGGGACACAAAAACTGTTGCAAATATTCAGTTTGAAATGGTAAGTAAGAACCCATACAAATTCACTTCGGATGACATTTTATTTCAAGTGTTTGCCGACCGAAACGACCTTACGAAAAGTGAATACAAAGAAGCAAGAGAAAAGTTCTTTTCAAAAGGACAACCTTGTTTTCGGGCATCACCATTGACAACGCGTTATGGTTGGGGAGTTCATAACGACAAGGACGGAAAAATGGCAATCTTCGGTGCTGAAAGTGAAGAGTATAAAAAACTCTCAAAAGACCAAACATTGAAAGTTGTTAAAGCAATGAAATCAAGTAAATAGAAATATATGTACATAATATTATCAGACATAAATTGGTTAGCAGTTGCAATTGGAACAATTGCGTATTGTGCATTTTGTGGCATTTGGCACAGACAATTTGCTTTCGGGAAAAAATGGGAACAAGCAATGGGTTTTGACAGACCTGAAAATTGGAAGGAGACAAATATTTATTATGTAGTTCCTTTAATTGCTTGTTTCGCCACGACAGTAACAATTTCAATTTTACTAAAACTAACAAACGTAAATTCATTTTCAGACGCTTTGACACTTGGACTTTTGACAGGCGTAGGTTTTGCAACGGCAATTGTATTTACGACTGCAACTATTCCGACAATGAAAAATCCATTGATATTTGGAGCAATCACAGGGACAGCCCAAGCATTGGGAATAACGATTGTGACTTTAATAATTTATGCAATGTCAAAATAGGCGACATAAAAGTCGAACCGCTAACCAAATTTTCGTAGTCTCTACCCATCAAGCCATGAAAACCCTGTTAAACAGCACCTACAATAGCGTTCTGAGGCCTGAAAAACCAATCTTATCACCTATGGAGTTATCGAGAATTTGTTGGGTTCCGAGATAGGATTCTGCTCGGGTATCGTTGCACCCTCTGCCTTTTTGCAACCTGGGTTCATCCCTTTACTTCGATTTTAACGCTTTTCGTACTTGCCTTCCCCTACCCATCTTGAAACCTTTTTAGTGGATTTGCGTAATAAAAAATACACATTGAATATTTCTATCATTCAATTGAGCTTTTTTTAAATGTAACAGCAGAACCGTTATGCCAAAAATCCTAATTGCCGATGACGAAGCCAGCATCCGCCGCACCCTGCGCGATATACTGGAATTCGAAAAATATGCCATTGTTGAGGCGGTTGATGGACACGATTGTCTGGATCAAGTGGCCAAAAACGGTCCCTTTGACGCCATTTTGCTGGATATAAAAATGCCTAAAATGGACGGCATGGAAGTGCTCGATCGATTGCAGGAACTGGCTCCGGATATTCCGGTGATTATGGTTTCGGGTCATGCCAACCTAGATACCGCGGTGGAAGCCGTAAAACGGGGTGCCTTTGATTTCATCAGCAAGCCACCCGATCTCAACCGTTTGCTCATCACGCTCCGCAATGCCATGGATCGGTCAAATTTGGTTTCGGAAACCAAGACCCTCAAACGCAAAGTAGCGCGGCAGCAATTGCAAGAAATCATTGGAACTTCGGCGGCAATTGCTCACATCAAAGCGACCATTGAACGGGTTGGCCCTACAGAAGCAAGGGTGATGATTACCGGCCCTAATGGCTCAGGAAAGGAATTGGTGGCACGCTGGTTGCACCACAACAGCAACCGCAACAATCAACCTATTGTAGAGGTCAATTGCGCGGCTATTCCTTCTGAGCTCATTGAAAGCGAGCTTTTTGGCCACGAAAAAGGTTCTTTCACTTCCGCCATTAAGCAACGGATTGGAAAATTTGAACAAGCCCAAGGCGGCACGCTTTTTTTGGATGAAATCGGTGACATGAGCTTATCCGCCCAAGCCAAGGTTTTGCGCGCCCTCCAAGAACATAAAATTGTCCGTGTAGGTGGAGAGAAAGAAATCCGCATCGATGTGCGGGTAGTAGCGGCAACCAATAAGGATCTGCGTCGGGAAATTGCCCAAGGCCGTTTTCGGGAAGACTTGTACCATCGTTTGGCCGTAATCATTGTTGACGTGCCGCCACTCAACGAGCGTCGGGAAGACATACCCGCACTGATTCACCATTTCCTTGACCTCATTTGTAGTGATTACGGAATGGCTTCCAAGCAAATTTCTGATGAGGCCTTGGCATTGCTTAAAGGCCTGAATTGGAGCGGTAACATCCGCGAGTTGCGCAATGTCGTGGAGCGCTTGGTCATTCTTGGCGGTGTTACCATCGCTGCGGAAGATGTAACCCAGTATGTTGTACCGGTAAGCAACAGCAATCCGAAGACCGCTTTACAAGATTTTTTTAGTCAATTTGGTAGCGTGGAAGAAATACACCAATACATCGACCAGGTTTTCGGAAAACAACAGCTGGAAGTGCATTAAATTTGGGTTGAATTTTTAGTAAAATTTATATCTTCGTTTAGATTAAAAAGGGGTTGTCTCAAACAAAGGAGACAACCCCTTTTGTATGCATTTTTTTTCACCCTGAAAAAACACCATGGATTCTCAAGACAACGATTTGACCGCTAAAAACCCAATGAAACAGTGGTCGCAAGAGCTCAAGGCAGAAAATTCTTGGACGCTCTTCAAAGTACTTTCCGAATTTGTACACGGATTTGAAACCCTTAATGTAATTGGACCTTGTGTATCCATTTTTGGTTCGGCGCGTACCAAACCCGACAATAAATTTTATCATTTAGCCTTCGAAGTAGCGCGGTTATTGACTTTAGCGGGTTATGGTGTCATTACCGGAGGCGGTCCTGGAATCATGGAAGCGGGCAATAAAGGCGCGGCAGAAGCAGGCGGTAAATCGGTAGGCCTCAACATCAGCTTGCCTTTTGAAACCAGCGGCAATCGCTTCGTTGATTGGGACAAAAACCTAAGTTTTCGGTACTTTTTTGTACGCAAAGTGATGTTTGTAAAATATGCTCAAGCCTTTGTGGTGATGCCAGGAGGATTTGGCACCTTGGATGAAATATTTGAAGTGCTCACCCTGATCCAAACGAAAAAAATCTCTAAAGTTCCGGTTGTATTGGTTGGGACAGCATTTTGGAGCGGTTTGAAGACCTGGATTCGGACATCCATGCTAGAGGAAGAAAACAACATCAAAGCCGAAGACCTTGATTTAATCCCTATTACTGATGATCCAGAGGAAGTAGTGGCCATCATCAATGCTTTTTATGACACTCAACATAAATTACGCCCAAATTACGAATTGTAAGGAAAAATGAATAGCCGCTCAAATGGAAAAAATGTCAACATTTTAGCCCTAACGCTGGGCTAAAATGAAAATTTTTTTAACGTTAGGCAACCTTCGGGTAATCTCAATCGTTCATTAAATGGTTTTTTATCCTTTAAATGACGATGTTGTGGTAATTACAAAGCACAAATGGACACCTGAGGACCGCATCATTGAGATGATTGCCTGGATGTTAAACATTCCTTCCTCCCGTATCAATCCCTTCACGGACCTAGTCGATGATCTCTATTTGGATTCCATCGATCGAGTATTGCTGATCGCTAAATTGGAAAGCCAATTTGGGGTATACTTGAGTAAAGAAGAGGTTGCTTCTATCGAAACGGTACGCGATGCCAGTACTTATTTTTTACGCAAACACGCAGCATAATGCCTGTTGATTGGTACAGACATCAAGTACTTTTGAGTTAATTTTTTTACTTCCTATTCAAGTGTGAAACAATTACCGAGCGGCCTACGGATTATCTGTAGACCGCTTTGTAATTTTACCATAATTCAGGTATTTTGTCGACTTGTTTATTGGTGTTGGATCAATGAAAGACCAATCAGCTGAAAATACTTAACCTCTATGTCGCGTACACTTTTGCAGATTCGGGAATCCTTTGAAAATGGGGATTTGGAAAAAGTTTTTAAGGATCTTAAAAGTGCCAAATTTCCTTTAGAAATAGAACAACGTGATGTATTGATGATACTGGAAAGTCGTTTTTCAGAAATCATCAAGCAAAACCACCTTGGTGTTATCGCCACCTCCGATTTCAACATTGAGGAAAACCGGATTCGCTCGGGTATGCTGGGCATCATCAATGCCCTGGAAACCAAACAGCAATTACTGGATCAAGAGTCTATTTCTATCCGTTTGGCACGCAATGAAAAAGAGCTCTTGGATATGGTTCGTCATAAACTTCCCCCCAAATATTCCAAGCTAGAAGTATTGGGGAACGGTGATTATGCAATGATTCTAAAAGCATTTCGCAACGAAGGTACTTATCTACAGGAAGAGGTTGCGATTAAGGTATTTAAAACCATTTCTTTGATTGATGAAGAGAATTTGTTGCACCTCAAAGACGAATTCAATGCTTCCAAACAACTTTCTAAACGCGATGGCATCATCGATATCATCGATGAAGATTTGAGTTTTCCTCCCCGTTATTTCATTATGCCCTATATCAACGGCGTAGCGCTTAGCCGCTACATCAATAATGGCTGGTCGTTTACGCTCCAAGAATCCCTTCATATTTTTGAAAAAATAGTACACGCCATCAAAGAAGGGCACGACGACAACCTCATCCACCAAAACATCCGCCCTTCCAATGTATTAATCGATAAATGGGACGATCCGCAAATTCAACCTTTTCAGGCGCTAGAAATGGCTTTTTCTCGGCGTTCTATTGACCGCGTCATTGAATTGTCGCGTTATTGGAGTCCGGAGCAAATCAATGCGCAGCCGCTAACCGTTCATTCAGATCAATATTCTTTGGCTTTATTGGGCTATGAATTATTTACTGGCGAACCCTTATTTAAAGGCCAAACCGTACTTGAAATCATTCAGTCGCGTTTGGATTTTGAAAAAAATCCGGAAAAAGAACTTACTAGTGGTTTACAAAATTCGTTTTGTCCTCCGGCCCTAAGTCTGGTTTTATTGCGGATGCTGGCCAATAATCCATTGGAAAGATATCCCAATTTGGAGGATACCCTTTACGATTGGCGGGCTGTACTCATTGACCGCCCTACATACGCCAATTTTGAAAATTTCAGGGTACTCAAATTGAGTTATAACCGCTGCCGCCGGGCCAACGGTTTTTATGAAGCGTTTTACAAACGTTTTTTTGAACACAGCCCGAGTTCCAAAGCCATCTTCGATCGTGCTTTTGAAAGCAAGGAAAACAAGGAAAAAAAACGGTCGCAAACACAAATATGGCGCTACCAACACCAAATGCTGGATCTCGCCATGAGCAGGCTCATTCAATACAATGAACATCCGGAAATTTATCAATCGCGATTAGACCAACTGAGCGCTGGGCATCACGCCATGGGGGTTGATCCCAAAGATTACGCTGTTTTTCTCGATACTTTACGAGAAATGATTGCCCAATTTGATGCCCCTTTCTGGAAAGACCACCCCGGCGAACTGGAAAAAAATTGGCAGTTGGCTACCGCTCAATTGCTTGCGCATATGGAAAATTATTCAGCATAAGTTATGCTGCATTACCTACATTTTGACTCTTTTTCTGGGTAGGAAATCGTTAAAAAAGTCGTCAATAAACCTTACCTTTAGGAATGAGTCAATAATGAGTTTCCCTATTTAAAGGCCTGTTATCGACTCATTCCAAAAGATATAGAGCCAGTTTTTTAGCCAAAAAAAATTACCGATGCCCGAGTTTGTTCACCTTCATTGTCATACCCAATATTCTTTACTGGACGGCGCTTCCAACATCGGAGATATGATGGATAAAGCGCTAAAAGACGGTCAAAAGGGCGTAGCGCTTACCGATCACGGCAATATGTTTGGGGCTTTTAAGTTCGTTTCGGAGGCCAAAAAGCGCCAGCTCAAACCCCTCATCGGTTGTGAATTCTATTTAGTTGCTGATCGCCACATCAAAGCTTTCTCGCGCGCCAAAGGCGAAAATGATAACCGCCATCACCAGTTGTTATTGGCAAAAAACACCCAGGGCTATGAAAACTTATCCAAGCTCTGTTCTCTAGGATTTATCGAAGGATTATACGGCAAGTTTCCGCGGATTGACAAGGAGCTTTTGGTGCAATACCACCATGGTTTGATCGCTACCAGCTGCTGCATTGGTGCCGAAGTACCGCAAACCATCATCAAAGGCGATATTGCCAAAGCGGAAGAGAAACTGCGTTGGTGGTTGGATCTTTTTGGCGAAGATTATTACATCGAAATTCAGCGGCACCGGGGTTTGGAAAACATTGACGGCTTGGGTATAAGCCAAGAAGACGTCAACCAAGTTCTTTTAGGCTTTGCCAAAAAATACAACATCAAAGTCATTGCTACCAACGACTCTCATTACATCAATGAAGACGACTGGTTGCCGCATGATATCCTTTTGTGCATCAACACCAACAGTTTTTTGGAACAAGAGGGACGATTCAAATTTCCCAGCTCCGATTTTTATTTCAAAACCAAGGATGAAATGTTGCAGCTGTTCCACGATGTTCCCGAATCGTTGGACAATACGCTGGAGATTTATGATAAAATCGACACCCTGGATTTGGCGCGCGATGTCTTGTTGCCCGCCTTCCCCATTCCCCCAGGGTTTACCACCCAGGATGATTACCTCCGTCATTTGACTTATGAGGGTGCAAAAAAACGTTATGGAAGCATTACCCCATCCATTGAAGAACGCCTCAACTTTGAATTACAAGTTATTCAAAACTCGGGTTATCCTGGTTATTTCTTGATTGTACAAGATTTTACCACTACTGCCCGACAAATGGGCGTATCGGTTGGGCCGGGTCGGGGATCAGCAGCAGGCTCAGCGGTAGCCTATTGCGTAGGGATTACCAATGTTGACCCCATCAAGTACGACCTCCTTTTTGAGCGTTTTTTAAATCCAGAACGGGTTTCCATGCCCGATATTGACATCGATTTTGATGACGAAGGCCGGGACAAAGTCATCGACTACGTGATCAAAAAATATGGCCGGAATCAGGTTGCCCAGATTGTAACCTACGGCACCATGGCCGCGCGTTCATCGCTGCGCGATGTGGGGCGGGTAATGAACATTCCCCTACCCGAGGTCGACCGGGTTGCTAAAACTTTTCCTGCGCACCTTAAAGCCACGCTAGGAAAGGTATTGGCAAAGGACGACATTGATCCTAAGCTAAAAAGCGACCTGAACGGCGATGAAGTAGACAAAGCTTATCAGTTTCGTGAGCTCGCGGCTGGTAAAGACAAAATCGGCAAAATGATCCAGACCGCCAAACGACTGGAAGGATCCGTTCGCAATACAGGTATCCATGCCTGCGGGGTGGTGATCACCCCCGATGAAATCACCAAGTATGTTCCGGTAAAAATTGACAAAGACTCCGACATGCTCATCACGCAGTTTGACAACAGCGTGGCCGAGTCAGCAGGGTTGCTAAAAATGGACTTTTTGGGTTTGCGCACCCTTACCATCATCAAAGATGCGGTGCGTATGATCAAGGAAAATCATGGCCTAACCATCGACCCTGATGAGGTTCCCCTGGAAGATGAGAAGACCTACAAACTCTTCCAACGCGGTGAAACGGTGGGCATTTTCCAATATGAAAGTTCGGGAATGCAGAAGTACATGAAGGAATTGATTCCTTCTACTTTTGATGACTTGATCGCCATGAACGCCCTCTATCGTCCCGGGCCATTGGAATACATCCCCAATTTTATTGCCCGTAAAAATGGCCGCGAACCCATCACTTACGATTTACCCGCGATGGAGGAATACTTAAAGGACACCTACGGCATTACCGTGTACCAGGAACAAGTGATGCTTTTATCGCAAAAATTGGCCAACTTCACCAAGGGGCAGGCCGATAAATTGCGAAAAGCGATGGGTAAAAAACTCAAATCTGAGTTGGATGCCATGTTGCCCAAGTTTTTGGAAGGCGGCGCTAAAAACGGCCACCCAGAAGACCGTCTGGCAAAAATCTGGAAAGACTGGGAAGCTTTTGCTTCTTATGCCTTTAATAAATCACACTCTACTTGTTACGCTTTCGTAGCTTTCCAAACTGCCTACCTCAAGGCGCACTACCCAGGCGAATTCATGGCCTCGGTGTTGACGCACAACAAAAACGACATCACGAAAATTACTTTCTTTTTGGAGGAATGTAGGAGGATGGGATTGGTGGTAATGGGCCCTGACATCAATGAAAGCGAGATGGATTTTTCGGTCAATAAAAATGGTGCCATCCGTTTTGGCATGTCGGCGCTTAAAGGCGTTGGCGAAGGCCCAGTAGAAGAAATTCTTGAGGATCGCCGGATAAAAGGGCATTACGTCAGCTTGTTTGACATGATGCGCCGTTTGCAAATGAAAGCCGTAAACAAGCGGGTTTTGGAAAGTTTGGCCTTGGGAGGCGCGTTTGATTGTTTTGAAACCGCCCACCGCGCGCAATACCTGGCGCCGTCAGATAAGTACGAGACCCTACTCGAACACGCAGTTCGCTACGGCAACTCCTTCCGCTCCCAACAAGCATCTGCAGCCAATTCCCTATTTGGAGCCTTCAGCGATTCCATCAACGTACCCGAACCCAATTTTCCGAATGTAGAGCCCTGGCCTTTGGTTGAAAAACTCAATCGGGAAAAAGAAGTGACAGGAATTTTTATCAGCGGCCATCCACTGGACGACTACAAGCTAGAAATGGGCAATTTTGTGACCTGTACTTTGAATGTGCTCAACGATTATCAACAGCGTCCTCAGTTGCAAGTTGGTGGTATGATCACCAAAGCCATTCATAAAATTGCAAAAAATGGCAATGGCTGGGGTATTTTTGAACTGAGCGACTTTTCAGGTTCAATAGAATTCAAGCTGTTTGGCGAAGATTATCAAAAATTCAAACACCTGCTCATCGATGGGATGGCGGTCTTCATTAAAGGTAAATTCCAGCGCGGCTGGCGCGATGAAGACGGGTTGGAGTTCAAAGTATTAGAGATCAAAATGCTCGACGGCATTGCAGCTACCCTGACGGAATCCATTACCCTCAAGTTATCGCTCGATCACCTCAACGTTGAATTTTTGGATCAATTGGACACCCTTTGTACCACCCATCAAGGGCCGCATAAACTTAAAATGGAGATCATTGATCCATCCACCTTGTTTAAAGTACAAATGATAGCCACTGGTCGTAAAGTCAACGCCGACAATGATTTTATCCGCGAACTCGGTCTTATCGGTATAGACTATGGGTTGAATTAGAAACAATTATACCGTTTTTTCTGTTTTTTCGTTTATAAACTATTCAAAGCGAATATACTATGAGAATCTACCCTAACAGTCTTCGCTTTTGGGCGTTCCTATTTGGTATTGTCGGTGCATGCACTTTATCGGCACAAACTAAACTGGTAACCAATCCAGTGGTATACGACAATTTCGAAGCGCTTGAACCCGTTTTGAATCGACAAACGGACACCATTTATGTCATTAACTTTTGGGCTACTTGGTGTGCGCCTTGTGTTGCAGAGCTGCCTTTATTTGAACAGTTGTCTCAGCAGATACAGGGCAAAAAGATAAAAGTGCTACTGGTCAGTATCGATTTTAAACGGGATCTCGAAACCAAATTGAAGCCCTTCCTAGCCAAAAGAACGCTGCAAACCCCCGTGATTTCCTTAACCGATTCCCGACAACAGTTGTGGATCGATAAAGTGGATCCCAATTGGAGCGGTGCTATTCCCGCTACGCTGATTTACCGCAATCAAGAGCGCAGGTTTGTTGAAGGGGAGTTTACCAATTTTGAAGCCCTAGAAAATACAGTAAATGAGATAGGCGGACAGTAACCCAAATTAACCAATTCAACTGTTTAAGTAAAAAACCTCAATTGTAATCAACATGAAAAATACCATTCGCTGGGTAATTAGCTTAGTCTTTTTGTCCATTTCAATGACCGCTTTATGGAGTCAGCAAAATACTGGCGGCCTCAAAGTAGGCGATACCGCACCAGATTTTTCGCTAAAAAGCGTAAGCGGTAAAACCATTACTTTAAAGGAATTGAAAAATGTAAAGGGATATATTGTTGCATTTACCTGCAATACCTGCCCCTATGCGCAGATGTATGAAGACCGTTTGATCCAGTTGCATAAACAACTATCGCCCGTTGGTTGGCCAGTCATTGCCATCAATGCCAACGATCCCACAGTGACTCCTGGTGATAGTTTTGCCAAGATGAAGGAACGTTCTGATGAAAAAAAATATCCTTTTGAATACCTTATTGATGAAGGACAAAAGGTATTTCCCGTCTATGGTGCAGTACGTACACCCCATATTTTCTTGTTAGACAAAGATTTCAAGGTGCGCTACATAGGAGCTATTGACGACAATGCGGAAGATCCTACTTCCATCACCAATCGCTATGTTGAAAACGCAATTCAAGCCATTGAAAAAGGCAAGGATCCCGATCCTAATTTCACCAAAGCCATTGGATGCACGATAAAGGTGAAAAAATAGATCATGAAAATATTTTGGTGCTTGTTTTTTTCTTCGGTAGGCATTCAAATTATGGCTCAACCCACTTTATTGAAATTCAACGCCCTTACCGAGGCTCAAAAACCAGATTACCAAGCCCTTAAATCCCGGTTACAAACCCTTTTCGCCAAAGCTTCGCCCGGGGACTTTGGTGAATTTGTAAAAGGGGTTGACGAGGATGTAGCCACCAATCAAAAAATATTGGCGCTTACTTTTGACGCCTGCGGTGGCCCACACGGCAGCGCCTACGACAAAGAATTGATCGACTACTTGAAAAAGGAAAAGATCCCAGCTACCCTCTTCCTTAGTGGTTTGTGGATTGATATGAATGCCGAAACCGTAGAAGAACTAGCCCGAGATACCCTTTTTGAAATTGAAAACCACGGATTGCTCCACCGCCCCTGTTCAGCAGATGGGGAATCGATTTATGGCATCAAAGGAACGCAAAGCGCGGGTGAAGCCATTGATGAAATGGAATTGAACGCTCGCAAGATTGAAACTTTCACCCATCGCCGCCCTCTATTTTATCGATCTGCCACTGCTTATCAAAATGAAGAATGTGTTGCCATTGCTCAACAATTGGGATTTACCATCATTACCTTTGATATCCTTTCTGGGGATGCTGTTGCTCACACGCCCGCAAAAATCATTCAAAACACCATTGTAAAAAATGCTCGACCCGGCGCTATTGTCATCATGCATTTCAATCACCCAGATTGGAATACTCACGAAGCACTAAAAGTAGCCGTTCCGAAGCTGCGCAAAGCTGGATACCATTTTGTCAAGTTGGAAGATCACCCGCTTAAGGGGCGTGGGGTGAAATAAGCGGTGGATTGCAGGAGTGTTTAGTTCACAACATTAAATCAATGGCTTGAGGGCCTATTTTTCCTACAAACTGCGTTAAAAGCCTCTCCGCAGCGTTACAATGACTAAATTTTGCCTCGGTGAAGGAAAAAATAGTCTATTCAAAATCCATGCTTTAATATTGCGAACAATTTAACGGCAAATTTATGATAAACTTGGGTAGAGCGTCGTATGATCCTGTAAAGAAAAAATTATGCCATTCATGGAATTTCAAGATATCCGGTGGAAGCGACGCTTTGCTAATTTTGAAAAAGTAATGCTCCATCTAGAAACAGCTTTACAGATCACACATCCCGACTTTGTCCAGAAAGCAGGGAATCATCCAGTTTTTTGAAATGGGTTATGAACCGGCCTGGAACATGCTAAAAGATTTTTTAGAAGCGCAGGGGTTTGATGATGTAAAATCGCCCCGAAGCGCCTTGAAAAAGGCATTTGAAACTTGAATCATTGACAATGGACACAGTTGGATCGAATTGCTGGTAGATCGAAACATGATTCACACATATGATGAAGCAAAAGCATCAGAGGTAGGAAAGCTCATTCAGGAAAAATACTTCCCCTTATTGACTGTATTTTATGAGCATTTTAAACGCAAAATCGATGAATAATCCTTTTGGACTGAGATCGGATGATATTGCTGCTATGATCGCCATTGTAGCCCAACAGCCAGAAATTGAACAGGCCTTGATTTTCGGCAGTAGAGCCAAAGGCAATTACAAAAACGGGAGCGATGTCGACATCGCGCTCAAAGGACAAAACTTCAATTTAGAAATCGTTAACCGGGTTGGTTACCAGCTTAATGAAGAAACCATAATGCCCTATAAATTTGACGTCCTCCATTATCAAACGGTGAACAATTCAGCTTTGATTGAGCATATTGACCAGGTAGGTATTGAATTTTATAGAAAACAATTGAGCCCTACAAACCATTGAACTAGCCACGCCCTAAAACAGGTATTATTGATCGACTGAAGTGCTGAGCGCTAGGGCAAACGCATGAATGCCAGAAGTGACCGCGGAGAGGTCCAACGTTTGTAGAAATTGGCCCGGTTGTACGTGTTTTTGACCTCGGAGAGGTCTAACGTTTATAGAAATTGATCCGGTTGTACGTGTTTTTGACCGCGGAG
>JBBRGN010000130.1:0-12986 GCA_038240665.1 Chitinophagales bacterium
CATCCAATTTGGGGCGCGGCTTAGTGGTAAGTTGAATAAACTTTGGCGTATTGGGGTGATGGACATGCAAACGCATTCGGATGCGGTAGGAACGCCGCGACAGAATTTTGCGGTCATGGCCTTACAGCGACAGCTTTTTTCGCGCTCCAACATCACGGTGATGGCGATCAACAAAGAAACTTTGGATTACGGATCGGTCAGTGATCAAACAAAAATCAATAAATTCAACCGCAATGTGGGGCTTGAATACAACCTGCTTTCACGCAATAATGCTTGGCGGGGAAAAGTAATGTACCTCAAATCTTTTACGCCGGGAGCAGGCAATCACAATCAGGTGGGCGCTGCCAACTTGTCCTACAGCGATCGCAAGTGGACGTATGGGATTCAGTACGAAAATGTAGGAAGGGACTACAAGGCCGAAGTGGGTTATGTGCCCCGTTTGGGTTATCAATACCTCAATGCGACTGCGGGGTATTTATTTTTTCCAAAATCTAGGATCTTGCTTAACCATGGGCCGCTGGCTTTTAGTTATGCCTATTTTACGCCCGCTTTCAAACAGACGGAGTATGAACAGGTGCTGATGTACCGTTTCGGTTTTCGTAAACGGGAAGACCTCAGCATCTGGGTGGCGCGCGATTATGTGAAGTTGCTGAATCCGTTTGATCCGACTAACTTTTCGGGTTATACGCTGGCGAAAGATACGCGGCATTATTGGAATTCGTTTGGTGGGGAATTGACCTCTAGGCCCCAAAAAACATTTACCTATTCTGCTTCTTTTCGCTACGGCGGGTACTATGCGGATGGCACACGTTTGCGTATAGGCGGAGATGTAGGCTATCGCTTGCAACCCATTGCGGCGATTACGATGAGTTTCAATTACAACCGCATCACTTTTCAAAATAAAGAGGTGCTGCCCAGCGAACTTAAAAATTCGAAATGGGATTTTTGGTTGTTGGGCCCGCGCATTGATGTAACGCTGACCAATAAACTCTTTTTCACCAACTTTATCCAAATCAATACCCAATCCAAAAACGTGAACCTCAACTTACGGGTACAGTGGCGCTACAGTCCGGCTTCCGATTTCTTCATCGTCTATACCGACAACTACCTTCCGGAGAACTTGATGGTACGCAATCGAGCGTTTGTGGCCAAGTTCACTTATTGGTGGAATGGATGAAAAACCCGGCATTAGGTCAACTTAGGGAGCAGACCCATGTGTCGTAGCATACCGGCCAGATCCCACATGTGCTGCGCGCGAACGATTTTGCCATTTTCTACCCAGATAAAAGAAATTCCTTTGACCACAACAGGTTTGCCCGTGGGTGGTATATTGAGAATTTGACCGCGGTGATGGCCGTCGGCGCGCCAGTACACGGCCAATCGCGCATCGGTGGAGACTTCATCCACTAATTTGATTTCCAAATCAGGAAATGCATCAAAAAAACGATCGGTCAATTGACGTACCGCCTCATGCCCATAGACTTCACCAGGAGAAGAGCTTTCTTCGCCTACGTATTCTTCAGCGTAAAAACTGAGTATCTCTGCCGTGTCTCGGCTGTTCCAGGCTTTAAAAAGTGCCCTGGCAAATCCTCCATTTTCCATGTTGTTCATGTCGTCTTTTGTGTGGGGAAATAAATAGACAGAAATCTGTCAAATGTGCCCCAATCCTAACAAATTGTTCTTAAATGATTACAAAAATAAGCATTCTTTTTGTTCAAAAACCTGCTCAATCATTGTTCAAATAATCATTCAATTTCTTGTCGCCATAGTGGTGCAGTAATGCGTTCTACCCCGGTTTTTAGATACCTTCGATAGGTACTGAACGACATATTGAGAAAATCAGCGGTTTTTTCCTGGCTGCCCACGGGATTGAAATAAGTTCGGTACAGTACTCGATAAAACTTATTGTCGGTAGGAGAAGCTTCGATGTGTTTTAATTCCGTTTCCAGTTGTTTTTTCAAAAAAGCGATGCGCGATGCGATGTCCGCATCCACTCCAGTTTCTTTGAGTACCAAACGCGAGCGAATCAGCGGATTGTCCATCAAAAAATCGCGTTGGTGGTAGTTTTTCAAAGCCAATTCTACGGAATTTGAAAACTCGGCTTCGCTGAGAATCATTACCTCTGGCAAGGCATTGTTGAGCATGGTGTCTTGGTTGATGGGATCGCCAATTTCGCGTTTACCCAGTAAATCAAGCCAATCAAACGGCGGTCTTTTTCGCCAGTCATGCGCATACCAACCAAAAGGTACATCGCCTACTACAAAATCCAGATCAGAAATTTGATAAAGGTCGGCATAATTGAGCATCTGCTGCCAATAATTGGGGCGGCCGCAACTGAGCATGCTGATGGCCAAGCCAGGGGTGAAATAATACTGAACGATCGACAAAAAGATGCTGCTCTGTAAATTTGAAACGGACTGATAAGTGTCTTCAGCCATCCAAAAACGGAACAAAGCCAATTGTTCCCCGCTGCGCAAATGCAGGTGTTGATCTCGGTAAGCCAATAATTTCCCTACGTTAGGATCCGGTTTGGCAGCTTCAGCATCTAGACCCTGTGCTTCAATTTTTAGTACAAAAGCAATGGGAACCTTGAAGGTATCTCGCCATACCCAAATTTGCGAAGCAGGGTGTTCCGCCCAATATTTAAAAATAGCGGCGCTGGTGCTGCCTTCATGTTTTTCCACCATTTTTTCCAACAGAGGAAGATCGCTGCGCACTACCCCTTCAATCCAATTCGATCCATTTTCTTGCCATTCAAAAAACTGTTTCACTACCGGACTTAAGCGATGCAGGTAAGTCAATTCGAGTAAATATCGGCGTTGAACTTCGCCTCCGGCTTCCCGAATGCGTTTGATGTAAAAATTACGGATCCGATCGTGTAAGTCTGCATACCATTGTGGGTTGCGCCAGCGGATATCGGCAGTCACGGCTTCCCGTACCAAATCATGCGGATACAATCCCAATTTATTGCTTTCAATGAACGACAACTGCCGCAGCCAGTCAAAAAGCGGCATAGCGTCCATCAATTCCATGGCTTCTTGTAGCAAGGGCTCGGTGGTATTGAGCGCAAGAACGCAAATCTCTAAAGCAGCGCGGTGTGCCGGTCCAGGAACTTGTTCTAAAAAAAGATCCAGCAAAGAACGTACAATATCGGGCGAAGTAGAAGGATCAAACCGTTGATCAACATCGTAAGCATAAATTTCTGCAATCAAAGACAAGGCCAGCGGATGCCCGTGCGTAAAATCCAAAGCTGCTCGGTGATCGCTTTCTGGAACGCCTTTTTTGGCCAAAAATTCTATACTTTCATCGGGTGAGAGGTTGCGCAGTTGCATTACCCGCAACAAAGCTTTCCAACCGGGATCGGCTAGCCAGTGCTGAGCAGGCGGATTGCGGCTGACAATGACGGTGAAAACATGATCCGGAAGTTGCGGCAGAAATTCCTGACGCATCCAATCATCAATGGGCGTCAGTTTTTCATAAGTATCAATAAAGATGACAATTTTGGAATTCAAGTTTTCGAGGGTTTCAAAAACTTGGGTAGCAACACTTAACTCCAACGCGTTCATCAATGCTTCCATGATGCTGCTGGGGTGGGCGGTGATTTCTCTCCCATCCAATCGTAGACAAAGGACTTGTTTTTCCTCGCATAATTCCCGAAAACGGTTCAATAACGTAGTCTTTCCCTGTCCACCTGGGCCATGAACATAAAGCAGATAGACCGAGGGATCCTCGGCAAAGGCTAAATTGGAAAAAAAATCCAATTCTTTTTCCCTTCCGACAAACGCAGCGCTTCGGGCTTCTTTTAGTAAGTCAAAAATGCGTTTAGCCATAACTGATTGGTTTTAGATGCTGGCTTTGATCTTGTTTTAAAGGGGGTAAAAACGTGACCAGATTTTCACTGTTCTTGCTACAAAATAAGCAGTTCTTTTGGTAGCGTTATTTTTCTTTTTCGCTAAAAATTAATGAAGGCTGATAACTCAACACCTCAGCTTATTGTTGACTCCTTATTTAACCAATTCGGTTATCTTGTTGTTTAGCATTTTTTTGTAAACTGTTTTACACATGCAAGAATTTGTTCGCTTGTTTACTGCTTTGGATCAAACGACCAAAACCAATGATAAGGTTGCGGCGCTAGCCGCTTATTTTGGACAGGTGGATGATCTCGACAAACTCTGGACCATTGCCTTGTTGTCGCATCGTCGCCCCAAACGAACAGTGACAACTACCATGCTGCGCGAATGGGCCGCTGCAAGCGCCGGAATTTCACAGTGGCTTTTTGAAGAATCTTATCATGTGGTAGGCGACCTAGCTGAAACCATCGCCCTCACTCTACCACAACCGAGCCGTTATAGCGATCAAACGCTGGCTTATTGGATTCGTTACATTCAAGATCTGGCAAAGGTGGATGAACCCGAACGGAAAGCGCGGGTAATGGATGCTTGGGATCAACAAGTCTCTACCGAACGTTTTTTGTTCAATAAGCTCATTACCGGAGGTTTTAGGGTTGGTGTTTCCCAAAAATTGATGGTAAGGGCGTTGGCACTGCATTCGGGACAGGAGGAAAGTGTGTTGGCGCATCGCCTGATGGGGAATTGGACCCCGGATGGTATCGCTTTTCAAGAGTTGGTGATGGATGGGCAGCTCTCCGAAGATCGTTCCAAGCCTTATCCTTTTTACCTGGCTTATGCTTTGGAAGGCACTCCAGCAGCGCTCGGCGAACCCAGCGATTGGTATGCCGAACACAAATGGGATGGCATCCGCGGTCAGTTGATTGTACGGGGCGGCGAAGTTTTTGTTTGGTCGCGCGGGGAGGAGTTGGTAACGGATAAATTCCCCGAATACCTGCCCTTAGCCCAATTATTGCCGGATGGTACGGTGATTGACGGGGAAATTTTACCCTTTAAAGATAATGCCCCTCTTTCCTTTCAAGTGTTGCAAACCCGTATTGGACGTAAAAATGTAACCAAAAGCATTCTCCAACAAGCTCCTGTGGTGCTTAGGGCTTACGATTTACTGGAATGGGGAGGTCAAGATTGGCGTCAGTACCCGCTGAGTCAGCGTCGGGCACAGTTGGAAGCGGTGGTCAATGCATTGAGCAGTAGCATTTTGCAATTGTCGCCTTTGGTGGAGTTCCAGAATTGGGACGACTTACACCGGGAGCGGCTCAATGCCCGCGAGCACCAAAGCGAAGGATTGATGCTCAAAAGGAAATCAGCTCCTTATCGCGATGGTCGAAAACGTGGCGACTGGTGGAAATGGAAAGTAGATCCACTTACGGTCGATGCCGTGATGATCTACGCCCAACAAGGTCACGGCCGTCGCGCCAATTTGTATACCGATTTCACCTTCGCCGTTTATGATGGCGAGCAATTGGTACCTTTTACCAAAGCTTATTCTGGACTTACCGATGTCGAATTCATTGAGATCAATGCCTGGATTCGCAACAATACCCTGGAACGGTTTGGTCCGGTGCGGAGCGTGAAAGCGCAATTGGTTTTTGAACTGGCTTTTGAAGGCATTCAACTTTCACCGCGGCACAAATCGGGCATTGCGCTGCGGTTTCCACGTATCCTGCGTTGGCGCAAAGACAAGCCGCTGGCTGAAATCAATACTTTGGAGGATCTAAAAAAATTGTTGTCCTAATGCGATTTATGAATTAAAAATGCCGGTAACCAAATAGCTGCTATTTTTTAGACATCGATTGTGACTTCTATTTTTAATCTCCATCGCTACGCGATTGTAGGGTATGATTACATCCTGACTTCCGGAAGTGGCGCCTTCAGCGGCTATGCCGCTGGTCTTCGCGTTTGGTATGGAAGGTGAATTCGAGTTATTTCTACTAATGATCGAATAGCTGCGCTTTTTTAGACATCGATTGTGACTTCTATTTTTAATCTCCATCGCTACGCGATTGTAGGGTATGATTGAATCCTGACTTCCAGAAGTGGCGCCCTCAGCGGCTATGCCGCTGGTCTTCGCGTTTGGTATGGAAGGTGAATTCGAGTTATTTCTACTAATGATCGAATAGATGCGCTGTTTAGACATCGATTGTGACTTCTATTTTTAATCTCGATCGCTGCCAGTCGCGTAGCGACGATCCATTTTGTAGCAGCGGGTTTCAACCCGCTGATAAATGCGTAGATTTTGGTTTAGAGTGCCGTAGGTACGGTACATATCGGGTAAAATGGGTCGTGCTTACTGCACTCCAGATGCCTAGCGGACATCAAATCGGCGGGTTAAAAACCTGCCGCTACAATATTGATCATCGCTACGCGATTTTGGTTTATCATTGGATCACCACTTCCGGAAGTGACCTATTCGCTTCTGGTTAATTTAGACCTCAAGTCATCCGAATAAAATCAATCCAAACGATCCACGGCAAAGGCTTCAATCGACATGCTGCTTGCTTGGCCATTGGCGATTTCTCCCACCAGTTTTCCAGTTCCAGCACCCAAACTCAAGCCCAGCATCGAGTGTCCGGTAGCAATGATCAGGTTGTCATATTTTTTGCTGCGCCCAATATAAGGCAAGCCATCTGCCGAACATGGGCGGTAGCCGTACCAGACGTCCTCTACTTTGGGCATTGGAATATCGATATCGGGAAAAAATTGTTTCACTGAGGTTAAGATGCCTTGTACCCGGTGCATTTTAGGCGGGGTTTTGGTATCGGTAATTTCCATTGTTCCACCAAATCGGGTTGCCCCCTGCATCGGCGTCACCGCCACCCGACCTTCAGAAAGAATGATGGGATGTTCAAAATGGTATTGCGGATCATTCAAGGTAACCGAATAGCCACGACCCGGCATAATGGGCAAGTTGATGTCCAACTGCTGCGCCAATTCGCGGCTCCAAGAACCAGTAGCTACAATCACCAAATCGGCTTCATGTACCGTTTTATTGGTCCGTATTTGCTTGATGTTGTTTTTTTGTCGGTTAAAACCAAGGACGTCCTCATTGCTTTTGAGTTGAACCCCGTTTTTTTGCAAATGGGTCTTCAGCTTGTACATGAGGTCGTAAGGAGCACAATGGGCATCACATTTGAACCAGATGGCGCCAAGGGCATTGATGCGTGTATTTGGTTCCAAAGCTTGGAGCGCTTCAAAAGAAAGCAGTTCGGTTTCCAAGCCCAGTGCTTGGGATTTTTTTACTGTATCCTCGGCATGGTGGAGCATAGAAGGCGTTTGAAAAACCTCCAGCATCCCTTTTTTTTCGTAATAAAAATCAAAATCAGGCATGCGCAACCATTCTTCATAGCTGGCCATACTCAGCAAGGCAATATCCCGCAAGGGGACAGCCGCCGCCGCTACATGTTTCTGGGTAGCTTTGCGCATAAATTTCCAGCCCCAATCCAGCAATGCCCAATTGAGTTTGGGCTGAATGTAAAATGGACTTTGCGAATCAAACATCCATTTGATTCCGGCCCGTACATTATCCGGGGTAGTAAGCGGAACAAAATGGCTCGGGCAAATGTATCCCGCGTTGCCAAATGAACATCCCGCTTCCAAATCTCCTCGGTCAATTACCGTTACATCCCAGCCCGAAGCATTCAGATAAAAAGCGGAACTCAATCCAATGATACCTCCACCAACAACTATCGCTTTTGCCATATTCTAAATTACTTGAAAACCATATGCATAGGGATCATCCTCGGGGTCGATGCTGATGGTGTTGTAGCCATACAATTTAGCCCAACCCTCGATGCTGGGACGGATAGCAGGTTTGCCAGCTAGGGTGGTTTCTTCCTCGATCCGACCAATGAACTTTGATCCTATAATGCTTTCGTGAATGAATTCGTCGCCTTTTTTGAGTTTTCCTTGCGCATACCACTGCGCCATTCGCGCTGAGGTGCCGGTGCCGCAAGGCGATCGATCAATGGCTTTATCGCCATAAAAAACGGCATTCCGAGCGGTAGAACTCGAATCCAGCGTACTGCCTGTCCACAAAATATGACTACACCCTTTGATCACCGGATTTTCAGGGTGAACAAATTCATATTTAGCATTGATGCGGTTGCGCAATTCCCGACTCCAGGCAATCAGTTGTTCAGCATTGTAATGCTCCAAACCAGGAAAGTTAGCTTGGACATCAACGATGGCGTAAAAATTACCACCGTAAGCTACATCTACCGTTATCGGACCCAAGCCAGGGCATTCTACAGGTAACTGTTCGGAGTCGAGGTAGGATTTTACGTTGGTGAGTTTCACGCTGGTCACCTTTTTGCCTTCCTGGACGTAGGCGATGTCCACCAACCCTGCTGGAGCTTCAAGTCGCAGTTTTCCGGGAATTTTAGGCACTATCAATCCTTGTTCAATGGCGATGGTAACCGTACCGATGGTGCCGTGGCCACACATCGGCAAACAACCGCTGGTTTCGATAAACAGCACCGCCATGTCATTGGCTGGATCATGCGGCGGATATAAAATACTGCCGCTCATCATATCGTGTCCGCGTGGTTCAAACATCAAGCCCTTGCGAATCCAGTCGTATTCTGCCAAAAAGTGCAATCTTTTTTCACTCATATTGGCACCATCCAGGAGTGGGCCGCCGGCAGCAACCAAGCGAACTGGGTTGCCGCAAGTATGTGCATCGATACAAAAAAAAGTCTTTGCCGCCATAGTCGTTAATTGATGTCTGCTTGACTCCAGGAGGTGTTTATCAAGCGCCAGATTTTACTGTTGTTTTGATTTTTTAGTGCATCAGGGAGTAAAAACTGTGGGCAATCCTGAAAACTTACCGGACGGACCCAGCGCTTTGCCGCGCCTAATCCCACTGACGTAAAATGACTATCGCCGGTGGCCGGGAATGGGCCGCCATGAACCATGCTTGGGCATACTTCAACCCCAGTAGGAACGCCATTAAAAATGATGCGACCACCCAATTGTTGGGCAATACCTATCAATGATGGGTTATTGTGCAAATCTAACTCAGTACCCATGAAGGTGAAGGTAAGCTGGCCTCCGGTAGCGGCCAACACCTGTGCCAGGACATCCGCATCCGCACAGCGAACCACTAAAGAAAAAGGGCCAAACACTTCTTCTTTGAGTGCAGGATTATTTAAAAAAACGGTACCGTCAACCGTTGCGACTAGCGGCATACCCGCCTTGTCGCCAGGAGTAGCTTCCGCATGACGAAGCAAAGCAACTCCTTTTTGCGCTAGGGCATGCGCCATTTTTTGTTGATAATTCGCTAAAATGCCGGTGTGCAACATAGCGGTCGGCATACTGGCCGCCATTTCTTCACCTAGGGCTTCCAAAAAAGCCGGCAGCGCAGCTTGTTCTTGCACCAATATCAACCCAGGATTGGTACAAAACTGGCCCGAGCCCAGCGTGATCGAACCCGCCAGTGTTTTTGCCATCGCGGCAGGGTTTTGTGCCAACTTTTCGGGCAACAACACGACCGGGTTGATGCTGCTCATTTCCGCGTAAACCGGAATGGGTTGAGGCCGCTGTAAGGCGTAATCGCGGATCGCCAAGCCGCCCGCCAATGAACCCGTGAACCCAACGGCTTGGGTTGCAGGATGCTGAACCAAAGCCTTCCCAATTTCAAAGCTGTTGCCATAGACGTGCTGAAATACTCCTTCATGGATGCCGCAAATGGCAATTGCTTGGCGAATGGCATCGGCCACCATCGCGGAAGTTTGTGGATGGCCAGGATGTGCCTTGACCACTACCGGGCAACCGGCAGCCAATGCAGAAGCGGTATCACCGCCAGCAGTTGAAAAAGCCAGTGGAAAATTGGCCGCGCCAAAAACAACGACTGGCCCCAGCGGCAAAAGTACTTTGCGGATATCTGAACGCGGCGGAGTGCGATCCGGCATGGCGGTATCGATGGTGGCTTCTACCCAAGACCCTTCGCGCAGCATGTCGGCAAAAGATTTTAGTTGCCCCACCGTGCGACCCCGCTCGCCGATGAGTCGAGCCTGCGGCAAATTGCTTTCTGCCATTGCCGTTTCAATCAATGGATCGCCTAGCGCTTCGATTTGAGCAGCGATGGTCTCTAAAAAAATGGCGCGTTGCTCAGCCGATAATTGCCGAAAAGAAGCAAAAGCAGCCGCTGCTAATTGCATGGCGTTATCAATATCGGCCTTGGTTGCTTCAAGGAATTGGGTCATGTTTTTTTATTTTGAGGCTTAAAGGTGCAAATAATTGGGCAGTTCTGGCCTTTTGCTCAGGCCTTCATTGATGATGTGGAGGACACGTTCCCGCTCTTCACCAATCAGTGGCAAGCGAGGCGCACGCACATGTTCCGTTCCGATTCCCGTTCCTTGTTCGGCCAGTTTGATGTACTGTACCAATTTTGGATGGATATCAAGTTCCAATAATGGTAAAAACCAGCGGTAAATCAACAAAGCGACATCAGCGTGACCCGCTTTAATTAAGCGATAGATGGCAACGGTTTCGCGAGGAAAAGCACAAACCAACCCAGCTACCCAGCCATCAGCACCCATCAGCAATTCTTCCATTGCTAGGGTATCAACCCCGCAAAGAATTTTGAAACGATCGCCAAAGAGGTTGTTCATACGGGTGACGTTGGAAATATCGCGCGTAGATTCCTTTACTGCTTTGATGTTGGCAACCTCCGCCAATTCGCTAAACATGTCCAGGGTGATCTCAATTTTGTAGTCAACTGGATTGTTGTAGAGCATGATGGGCAGATCAGTAGATTCGGCAACGGCTTTAAAAAAGGCAA
Organism: Chitinophagales bacterium; assembly: GCA_038240665.1. Taxonomy (GTDB): domain Bacteria; phylum Bacteroidota; class Bacteroidia; order Chitinophagales; family Saprospiraceae; genus Haliscomenobacter. Next base: position 10,690 of record JBBRGN010000130.1, read on the forward strand.
CCGTTTCGCGGTGATCGGTTTTATAACGCATAGGAGGCAACAACATCAGACCGGCGGCACCCCATTTTTTTGCTAGTTCAGCCTGACGAACCGCTTCAGTGGTAGCGCCTTCAGCGATGTTGAGGATAACCGGTTTTTTACCGTCGCACTTCGCTACAGAAGCTCTTACCAAGGTTTCTTTTTCTGCTTCGCGCAAGGTACTCGCTTCGCCCAGCGAACCACCCAAGATGATGCCATCAACCCCAGCGGCCAATTGCGCATCTAGGTTTTTCTCAAACATGGGCATGTCCAATTCGTTGGCAGGCGTAAATTTGGTGGTTACTGCCGGAAAAACCCCTTTCCATTCAAAAGTATCCATAGTTGATTTTTTTCTTACAAAATTAAGCGCTAAGTAACTAATGTGCTTTACTTCAATTGCTGTATTATTGACTTATTTTAACTATTTTTTATCTAAATTTGAGTTTACTACAAGAATATACGCACAGTGAAAGTCATTCCCTTTACCATTCCAGTTACGCAGAATCAAACCATCTTAGTGCAAGAAGATCAGGAATCCTTTTTCTATCCCTATCTCCACAAACACCCAGAGATTCAGATTACTTGGGTGAAAGAAGGTGAAGGAGCCCTGATTGCTGGGAATTATTTACAACCTTTTAGCGCAGGTCAAGTGGTACTTCTTGGAAGTAATCAACCCCATCTTTTTCGCAGCAGCCCTGAATATTTTGAACCCAACTCTAGCCTAAAAATCCATGCTTTTGGCGTTTTTTTTGACCTGAATGGCCAGTTGAAACCCCTGTTAGAACTTCCGGAATTGGCGGGTATCAAAAAGTTTTTGGAGCGATCGGAATGGGGGTTAAAATATCCTTTGTCTTCATCGACAGAGATTGCTGCCTTAATTGTGGCCTTACAACTAGCAGAAGGTAGCCGTCGGATTGCTATTTTTTTGGATTTATTGCATCTTTTGGCCAGCGATCCGTGCAGCGAGGTATTGGCCTCAAGCGGGGCGAGTTCGTTTAACGAAGCCGAAGGTCGGCGGATGGCTACCATTTACAAGTTTATGTTGGATCATTTTGATCAAGACATTTCCCTCGCGGAGGTGGCGCAATTGGCACATTTAACCCCACAAGCATTCTGTCGGTATTTCAAACACCGGACGCGGAAAACCTTCACCCAGTTTTTGACTGAAATTCGAGTCAATGCGGCTTGTAAAAAATTGATTCAATACCCCGATGTAGCGGTAGCGGCCATAGCCTTGGATTGTGGTTTCAACAACATCCATCATTTCAACCGTACCTTTAAGCAGTTGATTGGCGAAGCGCCGAGGCAGTACGTGAAACGGTATAGGGGGATAGGTTTAAGTAATGATTTCTAAAGACTCAGTAAAGAATTTATTTTCTAAGTAGATTTCTTTAGCAAGGAACAAATTTTCTTCGTTTTTAGTAAATAAGGGGTCTAGAGGGGAAATTGGATGCTCAAAAAAATCTTAATAATCCATTTAAAACCTAGAGCGTTCCCCTTTTTTTAAGGTGTTTTCAAACTTTGTCCATTCTGGGTATTGATGAGAAATTTCTGATAATTCGAATGATTTTTTTTGACAAAGTGTTCAGTAATCGTTTTAATGCAATCACGATCAGACTGAGAAAAAACTTGGGCATCAGCCTTTTCTATTGATTTATAATATCTTTGTTTTTGGTCAATCAGTTCAAGATAGGTATTGCGGTAAAATAGTTCTTCTTCGGAAAGGAATTCCGAAGCCTCAATGAGATCCTTGATATTAGATGGTACGAGACCAAACTTCATCGCAAAATAGATGTCATTTAGAATTGGACGACCGTACATGCGAATATGCAACCTATCTGATAGCCACACTAACTTAAGTGCTTTCAGTTTATTAATTTATTCGCCTTCACTCTTGGCAAAGTAATTAAGTAGTTGAACCGCCTTTCTGTAGTTAAATCCTATCATCGTTTAAAGATAAAAAACAAAAATTAAAACTACCAATAATTTTATTTCCAATTCTAAACTAACAAAAAATATTTTTATGCGTTCATTCGGTTGAATATTTTTATTTTGTCTTGTTCTTTTGCCTCATTCTACTTGAAAATTCACCTCTCCATTATGAAAAACCTATTGTTCCTACTTTTTATCATTTGTTACTCTACCCAGATCATTGCTCAAGCCGCCAAAGCTCCCGCCTATCCGCTGATCACGCACAACCCTTATTTCAGCATCTGGTCGTTTAGCGATAAATTAAATGAGAGCAATACCGTACACTGGACGGGCAAATCGCATTCCTT
>JBBRGN010000131.1:0-12984 GCA_038240665.1 Chitinophagales bacterium
TAAAGGGGTTGCTGGGAGACGCCGTAGTATTTGCTTTTTTTTGAGCCATTAAACTCAAAGGCAAAAAAAGTGCGCCAAAAAGGAAAAGAAATATGTGTTTTTTCATCGTTCGGGTATTAGGAATGATTCAACAATAAGATACCAATCTAGTCTGCCACTTGAAGGTCACCTATGGCATTCATGCACAAGCCATTAAATTAAACAAGAAATACGAAATACTTCCAATTCTTTTTTTCCTTAATTTTAGCCAGGAATAACATTTGCGCTAGCCGATCGTTATTGCCCCATAAACACCACCTAAAACCCAAAACTCATGGCCGCTAAGCCTCGTCTTTTTGCCCTTTTGATTGGCATCGACAATTATCCAGCGCCAGTTCGCGCCCTCAAAGGCTGTATCAATGATGTCGAAAAATTTGGCGCTTACCTCCAGCAATACCGCCAAGATCTGGATCAACACATTTTATTCCTCAAGGACAGCGCTGCTACCAAAAAAAACATAGCTGATAATATTCGTCAACATTTGGGTCAGGCGCAGGCAGGTGACCTAGCGCTGTTGTATTACTCCGGTCATGGCGCTCAAGAAGCTGCAGATACGAGCATTTGGCGTTTTGAACCCGACGGTAAATTGGAAGGGATAGTTTGTTACGATTCTATAGCTGGCCCGGGTCAATTTGATCTTTTAATCGATAAAGAACTCCGATTTTTATTACATGAAGTGACGGTAGGTAATGCCCAACATCCCAAAAAATCGCCGCATCTACTTACCATTTTTGACTGCTGTCATTCCGGTGGTAATACCCGTAACGGGTACATTGCCGATGAAACCGATGACGATGCTCCGCGCGAACGCCGTTTTATCCCTACGCCCGAATCGCGGATGTCCAATATCTTGCCTCAACGCAAGTGGGAAAAATTCCTTTTTGCCAACGCAGTAAATCCTGAAGATTTAAAAACCAAACCGCTTGATGAGGTATTGCCCGAAGGCCTTTATGTTCAACTATCGGGTTGCGACAGCGATGAATCTTCCTTTGAAACGGCAGGTTCTGGCGTATTTTCACGCAACCTAATCGACTTGTTGCAACGCTCGCAAGGCTTGATTAGCTATACTGATCTCCGCAACCGTTTGAAGTACTTTATCAAAAACCAGTTTCAGCAAACGCCGCAAATTTATGCGCCAGGTAGAGAACAATCCTTGCTCAATAAGCCCTTTTTGGACCAGGGAGGTACGCCGCAACCCGTCATTGGCAATGTTGTTTACAATCCAAAATTGGGGTACGTGATAGATTTAGGCGCTATTCATGGCATTTCCAACCAAGCAACCGAGGTGATCCTTTACGATCAAGCCAAACCAGCTGTCACTTACCAAGCGACCATCAAAAACGTAAAAGGTGGTGAAACCCAACTCAATATTCCGGAAGCGACAATCACTATCTTGAACGGTAAGATCATCAAAGGGTATGTAGAGCACTTTTTATCGGCGCCCATCAAAGTCTTTATTAACAATTATGGTGTAGATGAAGCCCCAGTTAGTTTACTCAAGGCCGCACTCGGTAAAAAAGTCAAAAACCTCTCCTTGGCTGCCGAAGAGAAAAGCGCGGATTATACCATTCAAATATTTAATGAACAATATGTGATCACCTTACCCGGTGACCCTTTCCGACCTTTGGTGTTGCCAGAGGATGACCTATCCGAAGATGCGGCGGCACAAACTGCACAATACATGCGCCACATCGCGCAGTGGGAGTTTGCCAAAAACCTCCACAACGATAGCCCCGACCGCTTAAACCCTGATGCAGTCACCATTGACCTTTTTCAGCAAATCGATGGAAAAGATCTGCCGGTACCAGTTAATCAAGATACGGTTGGACTTGATTTTAAAAAAGGGAATTTCGATGGTCGCCCGTACGGGATGGATGTCAAAATCCGGATCCGCAACACCAGCAATTTTCCGGTTTACGTAAGTTTATTGTACCTATCGCCAGCTTTTGGCATTTATCTTGATTTGCTGAATGGGCGGGTACAAAAACTGGAACCTAAATCAGCAGACAACCCCGGTGGCGGCGCAGTATGGGTATTTGACGGCGACAAACTGGGCATCACCTACGACGCGGTATTTGAAATTTTCAATCATCAAACCATCCAGAATCGCTTCAAACTAATTGCCAGTACGGAGGAGTTTGAGGTCAACACCTTCGAGCAGGGATCACTTCCCGATCCTACAGAGTTGATCAACAAAAACCGCGGCGGCGCTGAACGTGGGATCACCCGTAGACCCGACAATGCTGGCGCTAGCGGTTGGATGGCCCGTGATCTGATCATCAAATCGCCCAATCCCCTTTACAATACCGCTCCAAAAGAGTTAAACCAATGGCTGCAAACGGCAGCGGCACCTTTTGTATCTGGACTGTATTTAAAGCCAGAATCGGCATTTAGTACCGTTTTAGAAATGCAGCCAAGCGATGTTTATCCTGCAAACCTTGAAGCTGAATTGGATCCAGCAACAGAAAAAGGATTTATTCAAGACAACATCATCATCCCTACTGCTAATTTTTTTGCCAAACAACAGCGACAAATACGCTACAGATCCATCATTAAACAACACCCAGATTGGGTACGCATCGTTTCGGAAGGCGATTCTTGGTTCGAATACCCTGATCCACGGGTATTGGATGTGATTGATCAGTTGTTTGGGAGTTATGCCATTTACAGTTCCGATGAAGCAGGCGATACCATTGAACATTATTTCAGACAAGATGAGTATTTCAAGGCCGTCGTAGCTCAGAAACCTACATTCCTGCTGCTTAGTGGTGGTGGAAATGATATCTTGGGCAAGCAATTTCTTGATTCCCTGGTGGATCATTTTCCACAGCGCGATCCTGGCGTGGAACCAGAACGTTTTTTAAGTCCCGTCTTTTTCCAAAAAATTACAACCATTAGTGAGACGTATGTCAAAATTTTTGAAAAGATAAAGGCACAAGATCCCAAGCTTAATATCATTGTGCATGGCTACGATTATTTCAACCCCAGTAACGATCCCAAAAAAGGTTTCTTAGGTCGGTACATGATGAAGAAAAACATCCTAGAATCTGTAGACCGCAAGGCGCTAGCTCGGTACATCATTGACGTGTTCAATGAGATGCTAGGTAAGGTGGTAAAACCTTATGACCGGGTACATTACCTTGATTTGCGGGGTACGGTGACTGATCCAGCATTGTGGTGGGATGAGATTCACCCCAATAGCCGTGGTTTTCAAAAAGTTGGAGCTAAGTTTGAAAAATTGATCAATGGCTTAAATGATGCAGGGTGAGGGCTTGGCCTTCGCCTTACGGCCTATAGTAAAACTTTTCTTTCCCTATTTTTCCCGCTTGCCAATGCTGTACCGATACCTCGACTATCCGACGTGTCTCGCCACTGGCATTGGTAAATTGCAACTCCAATTCGGTTAACACCACGGCATTGGACGCATCAATTCCTTGGCTCAAGATCTTAATTTGTAAGCCGCTGACATGTGACAACAACTTTTTTTCATGCGCCATACAGACAAACTTCCCTACGCGCGGCGGTTCTTCATTTTCTTGAAGCACTACCTCTTCCGCATAGTATAGCTCCATGGCTTGAAGCGTATTTCCAGCGGTGATCAAATCGTTAAAAGCTTGAATCTGTTGTACTAAAGTAATCATTGCTGGTGTTTTTTGAGCTTATTTATGTACTGTCGAACCTTGTCCACTATTTTAGCTCGCCACTTATAAATTTCTTGCTTATTTTAGGACTGTTTCAAAACTACAAAAAAAATCAGCCTATGCCATCCTCCAATCGTCGTACCTTTTTGCACCAAGCCATCAGTGGCGGTGCGGCCTTCGCCCTTGCGCCTAACTTATCCTTTTTAGCCAAACCCAAAGAAAAGCTGGGTGTGGCCTTGGTTGGGTTGGGTTATTACAGCACGGATCTGCTGGCGCCAGCCTTGGAGCTCACCCAACATTGCTACCTTGCGGGCGTGGTCAGCGGTTCGCGTGAGAAAGCCGAAAGCTGGCAAAGAAAGTACAAATTCCCCGAGCGCAACATTTACAACTATGAGAATTTTGACCAAATAGCCAACAACCCTGATATTGATGTAGTCTACGTGGTACTGCCCAATACCTTGCATCGCGAATATGTAGTCCGCGCGGCCAAAGCCGGTAAAAACGTCTGGTGTGAAAAACCGATGGCACCTACCGTAGCCGATTGTGAGGCGATGATCAAAGCTTGCAAAGACAATAAAGTACAACTCATGGTCGGTTACCGCATGCAGCATGAACCCAATACCCAAGAACTGATCAAGATCGGGAGAGAAAAAACAGCGGGAAAAATCAAGTTGGTCACTGCCGCGGCTGGTTTTGTGGATGGTCGCACCAAACCCCACTGGAGACAGCTTCATTCCATGCGTGGCGGATCTTTGTTTGACATGGGCGTTTACTGTTTGAACGCTGCGCGCTATGCCACCGGCGAAGAACCCATTGCCGTCACCGCCCAGCAATTCATTCACCGTCCCGAACTCTACAAAGGCGTTGACGAAACCATGTTTTTCAATTTGGAATTCCCCAGCGGCGCTTTGTCCAATTGTAGCACCAGCTTTTTTATGAACCTCAACAACCTAGAGGTGGTTGCAGAAAAGGGTTCCTACCAACTATCGCCCTTTCAATCCTACACGGGTGTAAAAGGAAGTACCAGCTGGGGAAAAGTACTCGATGCGCCGATCGCTAACCAACAAGCCAAACAAATGGACGAGGATTCGTTAGCCATCCTCAATAAAACCGCAGCGCTGGTTCCAGGTGAGGAAGGTTTGCGGGATATCCGTGTGGTAGAAGCGATTTTTAAATCTGCGGAAAAGGGGAAAAGGGTGGTAATTCAGTAGGTAATTCTTAGTTTTTCCCTAAGCACAAAAAAGTGGATCCATTTTTTTTCATTATTTTGAAAAAAAATGGATCCACTTCTCTCTTAACTTATTGCTAAAAAAATTACCACGCCGACCGAATCGGAAACCGCTTGACCAAAGCCGAGGAATCCTTCGTTGGTGTAGTTACGAATTTATCTTTTTGCCACAACAACAGTTCCGCAGATTCATTAAAGGTCTCGGTTACTTCGTCATTATCGGCATTAGAAACCGAGGAATGCTCGATTACCCGTTGTACGAGGTCTTTTTGGCCATCGCCATTGTAGTCGAATACCCAACTACCGGTAAGGATTTGACCACTTTCGCCGCCGTACCATTCGGCTAGGGTCACGCGCTGGGTAAAGCGGTGTCCGCGTTTGTCGTACACCAGAAGCGATAGGTGTTTGAACCAGCTTTGACGGATATCAACGATACAGGCATCATATTGAGCATTTAGGGGGACCCGCCGTTTCCCGATCACGGTTGCACTGCTAGAATCAGCGAGGTAATCGATGTCGCTTAGAAAAGGCTTTAGTTCTTTAAAAAAAAGAGCATTGGAGATGGTGTCTCCGCCAATGGTATCTGGCTGATCAGCCTCCAATTCATAATGGGTGGTATCCGCAAGCTGCCCACTAGGAAAATAACTCAGCAAGGGCGAATCAGCGCTGGGCGATTGTTTGGTACAAGCAAGTGCGCAGCCGATAATGAAAGCCGAAACGAAGAAAAAAAATTTGCGATTGGACATATGATTCGGGTTGTGTTGGCTTATTATTAGTTTAGAAAATTTGGCAGATAACTTTCATCGCTTTTTACCCCCCTCTTCTTCTGGCTTCGCCAAATCCAGGATCATGATTTTTTGCCAAATCTTATTCGACAAACCATGCGTCAAGGATTCTACATCATTTACTGCATTAAGTACGATTGGATCATCCAAAAATTGCACATGCATGGCTGCTAATTTACTGGTGAGCGACAACATCTCGGAACAATATTCCAAATAGCGGGTCAATTGGTAAGTCGTCATCGTGCGTGATGGGGACGATTCCGTAGGTTGAAAACTGGTGCCCGCGAGGATTACAGCTGGGTCTTTGGTAAGTTGGTGCATGTCAACTACGTGCGCCAAACTCCGCAAGGCATGTAGCGAACGTAAAGCCAAATGACGTTTTACCCGCATTTCTAGGCTATTCAAAAAAAAGATGGCGATCGACAAAAAGATGATTTCATTGATAAATGATTCCGAGCCCTGGATGAGGTCAATAACACCATTTACTTCCAATTTAAATACTTGAATGCTATGCCAAATCAACTCCCCAACAAAAACTATCAATAGCACAATAGCGATCCAGGTAAGGATACGCAACCGCCAGATGGGGCGCTTTAGACGGTTATAAATGATGTTGCCGTGCTCCCCTAATACAACTAAATCCCTGCAAATCCTCGCCAACCCAGCATCAGGGAAACGCTCGTTGATCCGTTTTTCCAATTTATATAAGGTCTTCGTGAGCAACTCGGGGCGCAATTCGCTGTACTGACCCATTGGCAAGGGTACATTCCAATCTTTCCCCAACAATAAGTTGATCCAATACATGGGCATCATTTAGGTGAACTCAAAATAGATGTTATTTCAGCGCGTTTGGCGGATTCAAATAAGAGGCCAAAAAACGGTAAACCTCTACTCTTGATTCCTTGGCCAATTTGGTATCGATCCGATTAAAAATGTGTCCGCCTGGAGCGTCTTGATAGATTTTGTATTCAAACTTTTTTTCATTGGCCTTGAGGGCATTGATCAAAGCTTCTACTTCCAGAGAGTTAACATCCTCGTCATTGGTATTGGTATGGATCAACAAGGGCGTTTTTAGTTTTTGGGCATTCCATACCGGAGAACGGCGACGGTATTCGGCTACATTGTCGGAAGCATCTTTGCCGAGGTGTTCCGAATTGGAAAATTCATTGCGGTAACTTTGGGTCTTGTAACCCATTCGGGCAATCAGGTCGCTGACCGGTACGCCAGCATAAGCTACTTTGTAATCCTGTGGATGATCAAAAATATTCATCAGCGTAATCATTCCGCCATGACTCCAGCCCATAATCCCTATGCGTTCGGGATCGACTTGCGGTAGGTTTTCCAGCGCCCAGTTTTTGCCCGCCAGTACATCGTCATTTTCAAAATCTCCATAATCGATTTGCTTGTAAAAACCGGATCCGTAGCCGGTGCTTCCCCGGTATTCAGGAGCAATGACGATGTAGCCTTGGTCGATCAATTCCGCGACAATATGGGCGTTAAACGTGTTGAAATCGCCATGTACGCCACCGTGGATCAACACCATCAAGGGCAATTTCTTAGAGCTCGCAAATTTTTTAGGCAGGAAGGTATAGGCTTCAATGACCAGCGGATTTTTAGCCCCCTGCCCCGTCGGATTGCTGATGACGTGCGGCGGTTTACTGGTATAACTTACTTTGTCAATGCTGGCAACATCGCCTAGTTTTTGATACCACATTAAATCATCGATTTTTTTGGTAAGGCCTTGTTCTATGAACTTCAGGCGCTCTTCGAGAGACTTGATGCGCTCGGTGGGGTCAGGCGTTTGGGCAAAGCTTAAAGTAGTCATAAAGCATAAAAACAAAAAGATAGGAAGTTGTCTCATGTGTTCAGGTTTTAGGCGCTTAATATAGGAAAAATCCAAAATTAAAAGAAGGCAATTTTGGATAGAAATGTTGTGTTGAAAATTAGGTAGGGCAAACGCATGAAGTTTAGATTTTCTCAAATTTTTTAGAAATACATTTAAAATATTGCATTTCAAATAGTTGCAATTTCATTCTTTGTGCATGAGAACCTTAGGCTCCTGAAAGGGCAATGTCATTGACTTAAGAATAGGAGTTATCCCAATGGACGAATTTTTAGCAGACGCGCAAGCCCCGGTAGGGGCAAAATATGGGTATAACTGATCGGTTATCTCCCTTTTTAGTCCGGTAGGGACGTGATGTGTCTCGTCCTGAAATAGCTTTACAAAAGCAAGATAAAAAATAGACAAGTTTTGAAAAAAGCAAAAAGTCAAAAAAATACGCGGAACACCCTAAAACGTGAAGTTAGCTGACAAAAGCACCAATCCCGTTTCCTGCCCAGTAAGCTTGGTGGTGAAAACTGATTTTTTTTGCATGTTCATAAATTTTCTAACTGCAAATGACCGACTTCTTGCAAAGGCAAAACGGTAATTTTTCAGAAAGGGGGTTCTTTTTTTCTCCAGGATAGATCACCAATAAATGGTCAAGCGACAAATCAACCAACGCTTGTTGCATCGACTTGGTCAGTTTGGGGGCATCTATAAATTTGAATTCAGCTCCCATTTTTTTTCCTTTGTCTTGCCTGTATACATCCAATTCGGTACCCGTATGAGAAGCATAAAAAAATACTTCATTGTCTCTTTTGGAAAGAAAGGCGATTAACCCTTCTAAAGCGAACCCTTCCCAGGAAGCGCCAGCTTTCGGATTGGTCCGCAATTCGTGCATTGTTTCAATGTTTTGGAGGGTATGAAAAATACCTGAATCACGAAGATACATTTTGGGGCTTTTGACCAGTCTTTTGCCGAGATTGACATACCAGGGCATCAATAAACGCACCATAAATGTATCTTCCAGGATTGACAAGTAATGTTTTACGGTTTTGTCCCTTATGCCAAAAGAGCGCCCCAACTCGCTGTAATTAAGGGTTTTACCATGAAAATGACTTAGCATCAACCAAAATCGGTATATTACCGTAGGAGCAATGCTGCTGCCCATTACTGCGAGGTCTTTTTCTAAAAAAGTAGCAATGAAATTATTCCGCAACCGGCTACTTTGCGCGTCATCTTACGCCAGAAATGAGCGTGGGAATCCGCCTCTGAGCCAAAGTTTATCCATACTTTCCTTGCCCGTTTCCAAAAGATTAAATCCGATGAGGTAGTGATAACCAATACGACCCGCTGGCGATTCACCACTTTGTTGTCGCAAACTGGAAGAAGCACTGCCTAGAATAAGGTAACGTTGCTGCGGGTGGGTGTCTACTAGATACCTCATTAAAGGAAACAATTCCGGTTTTCTTTGCACTTCATCAATGACTATCAGGCCTTCTAATTTTTCTAAAGCAAGTTGAGGATTTTCCAAAGCCACCATATCTCTAGGATTTTCAAGGTCAAAGATATGTTGGGGCTGAAATGCTTTTGACAGGGTTGTTTTTCCAACCTGGCGCGGGCCAAGAATTGCTGTTCCTGGAAAGATTCGCAACAATGCTTGTATTTCCCGGATGCTTTCGTGTCGTTCAATGTGATGGGCGGGCATATTGATAATTTTCAAGGAAAATACTTAAAAAGCAACGAAGCAATATCCGTATGGTAATTTCAAAATAAATACTGGGCCTTGGCCTTCTTAGTTTTCTACTACCAGCTTGCCCTCATGCCCCTTCGTCACAATATCATGCGCCAACACTCAATAAGGATACACATTCAGCCACTGCCAAAAGTTGTCTTGGTGAATAATTTTCGTTTCTTCGGGCTGGTAATTTTCAATAAACGCTTGAGGGAACTTCACTTTAACAGTAGGATTCCATTTAAACTCAAAAGCGTAAATTTTGCCATCAATTTCTTCTACATAATCAATTTCGGCTTGTTGTTTATTGCGCCAAAAATAGGTGCGTCCATGAAATCCATAATAATTGAGTAATTTTTTACGCTCTGTTATTAAAAAATTCTCCCATAATGCGCCAATATCTTGCCTTATAGCAATAGGTGCAAAATTGCCAAGTATGGCATTTCTGATACCATTGTCATAAAAATAAATCTTCTTTTTGGTACTTATTTCATTGCGCTCGTTTCTACTAATCGTTCCTAATCTATAAACAACAAAGACTTGCTCTAATAAATATATGTAATTATCTACCGTTTTCACATCTGCCGACACCAAAACAGCTAATTCATTGAGCGACAACTCATTACCCACTTGAAGGGCTAAAGCTTTCAATATTTTTTCTAATAATTGGGGCTTTTTCAGCCCAACCAAAGCCAAAACATCTTTGTATAAATAACTGCTGGCAATATTAATCAGTATTTCTTGGGCATCTAACAGATTTGTCACAACTTCGGGATACATACCATAGACCAAATATTGGGGCAAATGTTGTAGAAATTGCGGAACACCCTGATAAGTCATTAATTCTGCACTGCTAATTGGGTACAAGTAATATTCCCATTTGCGCCCTGTTAATGGCTCTTGGGTTTTATCGGCAATGGTGAGTGAAGATGAGCCAGTTATAATGAATTGAATACTCAAATCTGCATCAATGAGTTGTTTGCAGATTGAGCCTACATTTTCAATCATTTGCGCTTCTTCCAAAATGACGACTTTTTTATTGCCAAAACTTTGTATAAGGGATTCGATATTTTCAACTTTCCACAATGATTTTGTTACAGCACTATCGCCATTAAAATATTCAAAGGCTATTTGTAAGCTATTGGCAAATGCTTTTGCTAAAGTGGTTTTCCCCACTTGGCGTGGACCAAAGATGATGAGGGCTTTTTTATAATCAATACGGCTCTCTAATCTTTTTTGAAGCGTTCTTTGTATCATTATTTTTTTCTGATTTTATACAAATATATTTCAAAATCCACAAAAAGAATATTTTTTATAGATTTTATTCCATAAAAAGAATAAAATTTCTTTCAAATCGGCAATTTTACCATAAATTCCGTCCCTTCGCCTTCCGTACTCTCTACTTCCAACTTCCCCCTATGCCCCTTCACCACAATATCATACGCCAAACTCAGCCCCAAACCCGTTCCCTGCCCCGTAGGTTTGGTGGTGAAAAACGGCTGAAAAATCTTCTCCTTGATGGCGTCAGGGATGCCATTGCCATTGTCTTGTACTTTGATTTCTATGGCGGCATCCAGTTTACATGTACTTACCGTTACCGTGGGTTGATAGCCTTCGATGCCTTGTTTTGCCTTTTCATTGACTGCGTAAAAGGCATTGTTGATCAAATTCAGCAGCACGCGGCCGATGTCTTGCGGGATGACTTCGATCTTGGGGAGAGCTACATCGAAGTGGGTTTCCATGGTGGCGTTGAAGCTGCTGTCTTTGGCACGGAGCCCGTGGTAAGCCAGACGCAAGTATTCATCGGCGAGGGCGTTGATATCCTTAGAGACGCGATGCATCTCGTCTCTACCTTGGCGGGAATGATCCAACATCCCCTTCACGATGTTGCTGGCGCGTTTTCCGTGGTGGTTGATTTTTTCGAGGTTTATTTTGAGATCAGCGGCGATGGCTTTGGCTTCTATGGTGTCTCCTTTATCGATTTCCTCTTCCATCTCGACCAACATTTCGGCACTGATTTCAGCGAAGTTGTTGACAAAGTTGAGCGGGTTTTGTATCTCGTGGGCAATGCCTGCGGTGACTTCGCCCAGAGAGGCGAGTTTTTCAGATTGGATGAGTTGGGACTGGGTGGATTTAAGTTGGGATAAAGAATTCTTCAATTCTGTTGTTCTTTCAGTTACTTGTTTTTCCAAAGTTTCGTTTTGGGTGGCAAGGATTTGTTGTTTTTCTTTGGAAAGTTTTTCATTTTCATCTAATTTTTGTTTTAGTATTTTGTTAATAAATGCAAAATCAAGCCCCAAATAAATGTTTGCAGCAATGGGTATGCTGAAAAGGAAAAGAAAATAATAAGCACTTCTTAAATTAGTTAAGGACAAAAGAAAGTAATGATTATAAAACGTTCCCATTCTGAGAAATAAAGCAAAAAAAAGCATCGAAGCAACCGCGCCCACGGCTATAATTATGGCACTTCTTTTCTTTTTGACAACGGCAATGATGGCCATTCGTATAATATTGATGTGTACAAATATCTCTAACATAGGCCCACCAAACTGCCACCCGTGGCCATAAACAAACGCATCAAGGAATATAGCAGGAATGATGTAGCCGAAAATAATCCAAAATATCAAATCTCTTTTTCGCTCAAACACAGCATAAATAGCCATCATTAAAGAAAATTCACCAAAAATGTACATTACAAATACCCAATTACCAACATAAAACTTGTTGGCAACATCGTGCTCTAAAATATAAAGATTGAGCTGCATAACATCTCCAATCAAAAAAAGCAAGGCAAATACGGAAAAATACAACCTCGATTTATTGTTTCTATTGGCTAGAAAAAAAATAAAATTTATCACAAAAAGCATAATCCAAACGCCCAATTGTATCATAGTATAACGCTCCGTAAAAGCCCGAATGTTGGTATAAATATTGATCGCAGACTCTATATTCAAGACTTGAATATTAGTAATGGGATTTGAAGTTTCAAAGATTTTCGTATATGAAATGCCTGGTTCAAGGGCAAAGCGAATAGCCAAAATTTGAATATTTTCTTTACTCATGGGAAAAGAAACGGGTTTCCAAAGGGGGTCAAAAGCCTGAATTTGACTTGGATTTGCGCTAATTTTTCCAAAACTATGAATCAATTTTCCATTCAAAAAATAGTCGGAGGCAATTGATTGCTGAATAATCAATGCCAACTGATTTTGTAAAACGGTAGAGTGAATTGTAAGATGCAACCGAAGCCAACCAATTTGCCCTGTTTTCGGCACTTGCGGCAAATCAAAAATGTCATTTGTAGGGTCTATGCTTTCCCACTCTGAATCATCAAAATCGGCCTTTGCCCATTCTGGATCATCCCCCGCCTGCCATTTCCAGCCTTTGTCCAAAACCACTCCGGTTTGTGGCAAACTGTCAATCCGACATACCGCTCTATTTTGCGCAAAGCTCAAATAAGCGAACAGTGAAAAAATGAAAATGAAGACCTTATTTTTCATACTTGCCCTTTTACTTTGAAAGTTCGGAGATTTATTCCGAATTTTCAAAGTGTATTTTGTTATTCAATGGCTATTTCCAAAATAAATTTAAGCGGGTAACATCACGCTAAATACCGTCCCTTGGTCTGCAATGCTTTCCACTTCCAGCGTAGCCCCATGCCCCTTCACCACAATATCATACGCCAAACTCAGCCCCAATCCCGTTCCCTGCCCAGTAGGCTTGGTAGTAAAAAATGG
>JBBRGN010000132.1:0-12946 GCA_038240665.1 Chitinophagales bacterium
AGTCCTTGAAAGCGCTGAAAGATGGCTCGCCACTGCCGACGATGCTGCCATCGCTAAACTGGTACGCAACATCATCGCTGGTTTACCAGGCTCCGAAGAATCCTATACCGTTGAACAGTTTCGGGAAGTGTTGGCTGCCTACGATGGCATTAGCGCCGATGTTTTACGCGCCAACCTGCTGGCTTTTTTGGCAGAAATAGCACCAGTAGCCGAGGAAGCCGGTGTCAAATTGGCCATCCATCCAGATGATCCACCATTTCCGATGTTTGGTTTACCCCGTGTAGTTTCCACGGTTGCTGATTGTCAGGCCATTTTCAATGCTTATGATTCACCTTACAACGGCCTTTGTTTTTGTACGGGCAGCTTTGGCGCTCGCGCCGACAATCACCTGCCTACGATGCTGGATCAGTTGAGCCACCGCATCAATTTCCTCCACCTGCGCAGCGTACAACTGGAAGCGGATGGCTCTTTTTACGAAGCCAATCATTTGGAAGGTTCGGCAGGCATGGCGGATGTGATGTACGCCGTCGTACGCGCGCGCGGGGATGCACGTGTCCCCATGCGTCCCGATCATGGTCATTTGATGGTGGACGATGCGCACAAAAAAGGTGGTAACCCTGGGTATTCCTTGTATGGGCGCATGCGGGGTTTGGCGGAGTTGCGGGGTTTGGAAATGGGGATTCGGAGGTCATTGGGATGAGACCTGTACTTGTTTTGTTTAAAATTATGCTTAGAATTAATTAAATGAGGGCACTTAGCATGGTAAAAACTAAGGAAAAGATGCGAAATTTTAAAATAGATCAATTCAATAACGAAGATTTAAAAGCACTTAAATCAGCATTTATCGAAAATTTAGCGGCTCTATTATTTATGATAGTTCTATATTCTGTTTGGTTTATTTCCGCACTTTATTAAATGTTCATCAAAAAAGAATTTACAGGATTTTGGCAAAATATAATTTGGACACTTCCTCTAGTAGCTTTAATCAACACATTAAGGACTTTTTCGGAGTATGCAATAGATTTAATTCGAAAAAAGAAGGTTGTGATAACCTCTAAATGTAAAAAAGTTAAAGATACGGGGGAGGTCGTTACTTATTATCTTGTCATAGAGGGGCATGGAAAGATGGCTCTTTCCGGATACAATTATGAATTTTATTCTTCATCATTCACTGAAGAATTTGCGGATTATGAGATTCATTTGTCGGCTAAATCAACTGTAATTTTGTATGTAAAAAAGCTAAGTCCAGCCTAGTTTTTTCCAATAGTACAAGCCTAATTCAGCTAGCTCCACCCGCATACGCGACTACGGCTGAAAACGTTATGCTTGGGCAACGTACGCGCCGTGATCAACGACCGCAAAACGTACAACGGTACGGTTTTCACCGCTTCGCTGCTGGATGCTACCGATTATTTCCCCTTTGGGGCGGAAATGCGCAAGGGCACGGTCGCTACGAGCCTACCGCTACAGTTTCAATGGCAAGGAGCAGGATAAAAACTTCGAGTTTGGACTGTTTAATCATTATGGGTTCAGGATTTATAATCAGGGGCTGGGAGGGCGGTGGAAAATGCAGGCAATATTAAATTATTTGTGTTTTTATTTTTATTTTAAAATTTTATGTTATTTTTGACATAAAAAATGCCCAGTAAACCCTCCAAGCCACATGATGAATTCCTCAAAGCCACGTTTGGCCGTCGAGAAATTGCGCTTGATTACCTGCAATACCTGTTGCCATCTAAATTGCACCAAGTGCTGGATTTGAGCAAGCTAGAGCGTGTCAATGGTTCCTTTGTATCTCCCGCGCTAAAAGAATATTTTTCTGATATGGTGTACCAATGTCCGCTCATAGAGGCTGGACAGGTTGAATCCGTATGTCCCATTTTCCTCTTTGAGCACAAAAGCAAATATACCAGTCGCCCACACCTCCAGTTGTTGCGCTACTTGCTGGATGCCTGGGATGAGCAATTGCAGAACAAAAAGAAACTGACGCCCATCATTCCAATTGTGGTGTATCATGGCCAAAAGAAGTGGAAAGTCCGAGCTTTTCGAGTTATTTCAGCCAAAATTTACCGCCAAGTTTATTGTCATTTGTTCCTAATTTTGACTACATTTTTACGCACATCAATGAGCTAAGTGATGAGCAAATCCTGGCCTTAGGCGATGGACCTTTGATCAACACGTTCTTGATGTTCAAATACATCCACGACCCGGAGTTCATTCTACAAAATGCAAATTTGATTTTTATCAACCTCACCGAACCCAATAACCCGCAAGACTTCATCATGCTGATGCTTGCGTATTTATTCAAAAATACCGAACTTGCAAAAGAAAAAGTTCAAACTTTCATCCAAGCTTTACCAGAAACATTAAATCAATCGGCGATGAGTACTTACGATATGATCCAAAATGGAGGAATAGAGATTGGGCGGCAACAAGAGCGCAGTCTTTATGAATCAATATTGGCGAAGGAACGCCAACTGGCAGTAGAAGCAACAAAACTTGCAGTAGAAGAACGCCAATTGGCAGTAGAAGAACGCCAACGTTTAGACAATACCATACGTTATCTAAGCCAAAAATTTAGCTTGTCACCTTTGGATATATCGGTAATCGTGAACAAGGATGTAGCTTACATCGAGATGTTGCTGGCATTAGGTGCTGAATAGGATAACATGCCGCTCCCATGGAGCTCGAATTCATTGCTACTCTACTTGCTATTAACAACGTTCCGCTCCTCTGGAGCTAAATCAACTCACTTAAAGATTTTTTGTCCGAGGACTCCTGTTAAAGCACGAAGTGCCAGGTCATACGACCCGGCACTTCGTGCTTGCTATTTTTAACTACAACAGCAAGCAAATCTATCAATTCTTCCCTTGCCCTTTGGCTTCCATTTGTTTGGCCTGTTGCATCGGGTTGGTACCATTCTGCGGACCGTTTCTGCCAAAAGCTTGTTGTTTGAACAGTTCAAAACGGCTTGGAATGACCTTGCGAGGCATGTAGTTGTTTTCGGTATTTACATCCGCTGTTTCCAACTGAGGATCCAAAACAACTTGCTTCACGGCCTTGTCAAACGCAAATACCTTGCTGATCTTCTCGTTGTTGAAACGCCAGATTTCCGCAGGAATGCGCTGCACGGTGCTGCTGCCATCTTCAAACTCAAACTTTAGGATCAAAGGCATCACCAAACCGCCGATGTTGGAGAAATCAAGCTGGTAGAAGTGCTGATTTTTTTCCATAAACGCTTTTGCCTTCGGATCTAATCCGCTGATGTACTGCTTGTACTGCTCGCGATCAGAAGGCGTGATGTCGTTTGGATCATAGGTATTGTAAAAATCCTTCAAGGCAGGATTGCGCTCTACCGCTACCTGCGCGATGTCGCGTTTGTTGCCTTGATAAGTGATGTCGTTTTCCAAACGCTCTTTTACGGCTTTGGCGGCGATGGTTTTTTCAACCTCCGGGTTCTTGGTGTCCAAACGGAATTCCGTTACTGCATCCAAGGAAAGGTCGGTATTATCAGTGGTATAAAACCAGCCGCGCCAGAACCAGTCGAGGTCAACGCCAGAAGCGTCTTCCATGGTGCGGAACAAATCGCTAGGGGTGGGGTGTTTGAATGCCCATCGACGTGCGTATTCCCGGAAAGCATAGTCAAACAGCTCCCGTCCCATGATCGTTTCGCGCAAAATGCTCAAACCTGTTGCTGGTTTGGTATAAGCGTTGGGGCCAAACTGGATGATCGATTCGGAGTTGGTCATGATCGGGTTTTGTACACTTTTGTCGGCTTTCATGTAATCCACGATCTTGCTTGGCGACACCCGTGATGGGTAGTCGCGCTGCCATTCTTGTTCGGCCAAAAACTGGCAAAAAGTGTTCAAACCTTCGTCCATCCACGACCACTGACGCTCATCGGAGTTCACGATCATCGGGAAGAAGTTGTGCCCTACCTCGTGAATGATCACGCCAAGCATGCCGTATTTTACGCGATCAGAGTAAGTACCGTCTTTTTCTGGACGACCGTTGTTGAAGCAAATCATGGGGTATTCCATCCCGTTGGAAGCTTCTACCGAAATCGCTGTCGGGTAAGGATAAGGAATGGTGTGTTTTGAATACACCCGCAAGGTATGTGCTACCGCTTCTGTGGACAGGTGTCCGTAAAGTGGGTTGGCTTCTTTTGGGTAGTAAGACATGGCCATTACCACCGGTATGGGGCTGCCGTCGATTTTTACGCCTTGGGCATCCCAGATGTATTTGCGAGAAGAACCAAAGGCAAAGTCGCGTACATTTTCAGCTTTATAGATCCAGGTTTTTTTCTCCTTGGATTTGGTTTTTTCCTTCTCCGTAGCCTCTTCTTGAGTTACGATTACCACGGGTTTGGTTGCTGTTTTTGACTCCTCAAAACGGCGCAATTGATCAGCAGTCAACACGTCTTTGGGGTTTTGCAATACGCCAGTAGCAGCAATGATGTGGTCGGCAGGTACGGTGATCGCTACTTGGAAATTTCCGAAAACCAAGGTAAACTCCCCTTGTCCGAGGAATTGCTTGTGTTGCCAGCCATTGTAATCATCGTACACAGCCATGCGTGGATACCATTGGGTGATGGTGTACAGGTAGTTGCCATCTTCAGGGAAAAACTCAAAACCACCGCGGCCGTCGGCACCCAAAGCCGGGTTTTGGCGGTCGTTGATGTTGTAACTCCAACCAATTTGCAAAACTACTTTTCCCGTTTTTGCTGGCAAAGTAACGGGCAGATCTACCCGCATCATAGTTTTGTTGATGGTGTATTTCAACGCTTTACCCGTAGCATCTTTGACATATTCGATCTTGTGGCCGCCATCAAAAGAGTTGTCCACCAAGGCATTCAACTGCATGGCAGAGATCTTGTCCGATAGCTTGTTGGTTTTGGTCTTGTAGGTATTGGATTCAGGATCCACCACGTTTTGATCCAACTGGATCCAGATATAGCTCAGCGGATGCGGAGAATTGTTGTAGTAAGTCAGGGTCTCTTTGCCCATGATGCGTTGCTTGTCGTCGTCGAGCTCTACTTTGATGTCATAATCAGCGCGTTGTTGCCAGTAATCTTCTCCTGGCGCGCCAGAAGCAGTACGGTAAGTATTGGGTGTGGGCAATTCTACGCCCAGTTGCCGGAATTTGGATTGATCGGTGTTCTGTTGCGCCAAAAGCGAACAGCAGCTCCATCCAATAAACAGCAGGGTGGTAAGTTGGCGTGTAAATTTCATAATTAGGAATAAATTCGTTTTCAAAAATAGAGTTGCTGATCCCTTCAGTCTATCGTCGCAACAACTCAATGAGTAATCTTTTCAAAAGTAGCAAATAAGTACGTTATAATGAAGATAATCGACGACCGTTCGTTTGGCGATGATGGGCGTATGCCTTAGTATTGTTTTGAGCGGAACAATCTTTCTATATTTGAGTTTTTTAATCAGATTAGGGGATATCCTGGATCCTGGATCCTGGATCCTGGTCTTCTAGGTTTCAAAAACGTGGAAGGCTTTTATTGCTTAAAGTTTATATTCGTATAGTTTTTTTAACCCTCAATTTCCAGTTGTGATGAATACAGTGGTTTTTCTTTTTTTTTCCTGGGTCGGTCTGCTAAATCCCCACCCGATTCATCTGACCTTATCGGAAGTGAAGTATGTGCAAAAAAATCACTCCTTTGAAGTGGTACACAAGATTTTTGTCGATGATTTGGAAAAACAAGTAGAATTGCTCTTCAAAACCCGAGGCAAGGAAATTAACTTACACCTCAATTCGCCCAAAGAATTGGTTGATGCGGATGTTTACCTGCAACAGTATGTAAATGAGTTTTTTAGCTTAAAAATAAATGGAAAACCGTTTACCGGAAAAATGATCGGCAAAGAATATGAAAACGATGCCGTATGGATTTACGTAGAAGTACTCCAGGTGCCCAAACCCAAACAGATTTACCTCAAAGATGAGTTTTTGTTGGATGTGCACAGCGACCAAAGTAATCTGGTCAATTTTGAATGCGGACAAAAAAAAGGGAGCATCCGCTTTCACCGCGGTCATGAGGAGGAAAAGATTTTGATGGAATGATGAATGGTCTTTGTAAATATACGTTTATGAAAAATACACTTACACGGTTTACGGTGGTGCTGGTTTTGGCAGCTTGTTCGCCTTTGTACAGCCAAAAAACCACGCCAAAGCCTAGCGCAGCGCCCCGGTCGTTACCAGCTTTACTGGATGCCAAATCATTCGCTGGACTCAAATACCGCATGGTAGGCCCTTCGCGGGGTGGTCGGGTAACCGCAGTGACGGGTGTGCCACAGAAACCTTATACTTTTTACATGGGTGCTACTGGCGGCGGCGTTTGGCGCACCACCGACGGAGGCCTCAGCTGGAATAACCTCTCGGATACTGATTTTAAAACCGGCTCCATTGGCGCGGTGGAAGTAGCGCCTTCTGATCCCAATATCATCTACGTTGGTACGGGTTCGGCTGATCCGCGGGGCAATGTATCGCCGGGGGATGGGATTTATAAAAGTACTAGCGGGGGCATTTCCTGGACATCTATTGGTTTGCCAAAAGCGGGTCAAATCGGAAAAATCGTCATTCACCCTACCAATCCTGATCGGGTTTGGGTTGGGGTGCTGGGCAATGTTTTTGGCTCCAGCGCTGAACGTGGCGTTTTTCGCACCAAAGACGGTGGAAAAACTTGGGAAAAAGTCCTTTTCATCAGCGACCGCACGGGCACCATCGAACTGGTGATTGATCCCTCCAATCCCAATGTGCTTTACGCGGGCATGTGGACGGCGGAGCGCAAACCCTGGACACTCATCGATGGCAGCATCGAAGGCGGCGTTTGGAAAACCAACGATGGCGGCGATAATTGGATCAAACTCGAAGGCGGGTTGCCCAAAGGCGTGGTGGGGCGTATTGGCATTGCCGTTTCCCCAGTTCGTCCCAATCGGGTATGGGTACAAATTGAAGCCGAGAACGAAACCAAAGGCGGTTTGTACCTTTCGGAAAACAGTGGCAATACTTTCACCCGCATCAACCGGGAGCACAACATCCGTCAACGGGCTTGGTATTATTCGCGCATCTATGCTGATCCAAAAAACGAGAATACTGTTTATGTGTTGAATACCAATTTTATGCGCTCGATTGATGGCGGAAAAAGTTTTTCCCGCGTCGGTGTGCCCCATGGCGATACCCACGTGTTGTGGATCAACCCCGACAATCCGGAAGTAATGATCCAAGGTAACGACGGCGGCGCTTGTATATCAGTGAACGGTGGCAAAACTTGGTCGACACAAAACAACCAACCTACTGCTGAATTTTACCGACTAAGCCTAGATCAACAGTTTCCTTATCGACTCTACGCCGCCCAACAGGACAACAGCACCATTTCCGTGCCCAGTAGGTTTGATGAAGCGCTCTCGCCTCAGCAACAATGGTTCAGCGTTGGGGGTGGCGAAAGTGGGCACATTGCCGTTGATCCGCGCAATCCTAACCTGGTCTATGCTGGAAACTACATTGGCCAGATTACCCGCACCGATTTGTCAAAAGGTTATCGCAAAGATGTGGTGGCCTACCCGCAAATGCACGATGGGCAAGCACCGCGCGATATTCGCTACCGCTTTCAGTGGAATGCGCCCATCCGACTGTCTCCACATGATCCGCAGGTGCTGTACCATTGTTCGCAATATGTACACCGCTCCAAAGATGGTGGCTATAATTGGGAGGTCATCAGCCCCGATCTCACCACCAACAATGGCGCTTACCAAGATATTCCGGGCGGCCCGATCCAGCACGACCATACCGGCGTGGAGTTGTTTACCACCATTTTTGCCTTTGAAGAATCACCTTTGACTCCTGGCGAACTTTGGGCGGGAAGCGACGATGGTTTATTGCATATTTCTCGCGACAATGGCCTTAACTGGAAAAACATTACTCCCCCTACCATGCCCAAAAATGCGACCATCAACCACATCGCTTTGTCGACCCATGCGGCGGGTAGGGCTTTTATTGCCGTACATAAATACCGTGAAAATGATTTCCGCCCTTACATTTTCATGACCTCTGATTTTGGTCAAACTTGGAAATTGCTCAGCGATGGCGTCAATGGCATCCCCAATGATCATTGGGTGCGGGTGGTACTGGAAGATCCCAACCGCAAAGGATTGTTGTACGCTGGAACCGAATATGGCATGCATGTTTCTTTTGATGAAGGCAAAAACTGGCAAGCTTTCCAACTCAATTTACCGCATACGCCCATCGCTGATATGGCGGTAAAAAATAAAGATTTGGTGATCGCTACCCACGGACGTTCGTTTTGGATTTTGGATGACCTGAGCCCTTTGTACACTTTGAACCTGGACAACGAGCAGACGCCAGTTCTTTTTGCGCCCCGAACGGCTTACCGCAGCCAATTGAGCAATTTCCGCACCCCAGGCGGACCCGATCGCGCACCCAATGGCGCTGTTTTGTATTTCAATTTGCCCAAATCTTATTCCGATACCAACAAGGTTGTCATTACCATTACCGACCCTCAAGGCAAGATTCGCAAGGAATATTCTACTTCTCCTAAAGCTGGACAAGACGAGTTGGATGCCAAAAAAGGCCTCAATCGCTTCGAGTGGACATTGGGGTACGAAACCCCCGAATTGCAGGACAATTCCTATTTTTCTCTAGCCGATACGGGCCCGGTGAAGGCATTTACTGGTCAGCATACCGTGACCATGACTTATTTGGGCAAAAAATATGAACAGCCCTTGGTGGTGATGAAAGATCCCCGCTGGACGCAATCGGATGAAGACCTCCTTGCCCAACATGACCTAACCATGAAGGTAAAAGCGTTGCTCAACAGTTGTCATACTACCATCGGCGCGCTGCGCTCCATTCGTCGGCAGATCAAGGAAAACTTGGACAAGGCCCGGACTTTTAAACCCGAAAACCTCAAAGCGCTG
The DNA here is from genome assembly GCA_038240665.1 of Chitinophagales bacterium. Lineage (GTDB taxonomy): Bacteria > Bacteroidota > Bacteroidia > Chitinophagales > Saprospiraceae > Haliscomenobacter. The sequence goes on from JBBRGN010000132.1 coordinate 8,943, forward strand.
GAAGCAGTAGCCACGCCCATTACCGATGGATTGAATAAACTGGAAGCCCTGCTGATCCAAACCCAGAGCCAATCCAGCCAAGATCCCATCAATTATCCCCCAAAATTGGATGACCAGATGGCGTATCTTTATTCCATCGTCAATGACCAGGATGACCGGCCAACGCAGGGATGTTATACGCGGTACGAAGACTTAAAAAAAGAGTTTGCTCCGCATCAAACCAACTACGAGCAGTTGAAATCCAAAGCATTAACTGAATTCAACCGCGTACTTTCTGAAAATGGATTACAAATGATAATGGCCAAATAATATGAACCCAACTTTCCGCCAATTTTTTCCCGTATTGCAACGCACCCACAAGGCCTTGCCTTTGGTATTCATGGACGGACCTGCCGGTACGCAAGTTCCCCAGCCCGTCATTGACGCCATCAGCGATTACTACAAAATGTCGAACGCCAATACCCACGGTGCATTCCTGACTTCCTTAGAAACCGACGACCTCATTGAGGGTACACGCGAGACGGTGGCGCAATTCCTCGGTGCGGAAGGCGGACACTGCATCTCCTTAGGTCAAAACATGACCACGCTGAATTTTTCGCTTTCGCGCGCCATGGGCAGAATGCTTCAGCCGGGCGATGAAATCTTGATCACTCAATTGGATCATGAGGGCAACCGCGCGCCGTGGTTGGCCTTGCGCGAGCGCGGCGTGATCGTACGCGAGGTAAAACTATTGCCCAGCGGCGTGTTGGATTACGACGATCTAGCCGCCCAACTCAACCACCGTACCCGCTTGGTGGCCATGGGCATGGCGTCCAATCTGCTGGGCACCGTCAACGACGTAGCCAAAGTTCGCGCCTTGACCCATCAACACGGTGCCTGGTTGCTGTTGGATGCAGTGCATTATGCCCCCCATTTTGCCATTGACGTACAAGCGCTGGATTGCGACTTCTTGCTGTGCTCCGCCTATAAGTTTTATGGGCCGCACGTAGGTTTGCTGTATTGCCGTCCAGGCTTATTGGATCGCCTACAACCCGATCGCTTGCGCACCGCTTATCAACATGCCCCTTATTCGATCGAGACCGGTACGCAAAACCATGCTGCTTTTGCGGGGGTACGTGCGGCCATCGAGTTCATCGCCGACTTGGGTCAGGGCAACACGCTCCGCGATCGCATTGTACAAGCGATGGGCATTATTCGCAGGCATGAAACCATTATGGCGCAGCAATTGGCGAAAGGTTTACAACGCATACCCGGTGTGCAAATCTTGGGACAGCCAATGGATACCGAATACCGTTCTCCAACCCTAGCGGTCACCGTAGAAGGCCTCCGTCCCGATGACGTTTGTCTTCAACTGGCTGATCACAACATCTTTGCTTGGGATGGCCACTTTTATGCTTTGCGGGCCATTGAGGTGTTGGGTTTGGTAGCCAAGGGCGGCGTAACCCGTTTGGGAATTTCTGCTTACACTACTGGAGATGAAGTGAATAAGGTAGTGGAAGCGTTTGAGGGGATGGGGTAGGTTTTTTTTTAAAAATTAGCTTCTAAAGCATCCTTCATCAACAAACGGCAGCCCATGCAAAACCAATTCTCCCTCTCCGCCAAATTCCTGACCACCCCAGAAAAAATCTACCGGGCATGGTTGGACTCCGCCCAACACGCAGCCATGACTGGCGCGCCAGCGGAGGTGTCTGATGCCGTAAATGGATCTTTCAGCGCATGGGATGGCTATATTTTTGGAAAAAATCTAGAACTGACGCCTTGTTCTCGGATTGTACAAGCTTGGCGTACCACCGAATTTGCGGAAGATGAAGCCGATTCTTTAGTAGAAATTACGTTGGAGGACAAGGGCGATCACACCCTTGTCCTCCTAACGCATACGCAGTTACCAGCGCATGGCAGCCAATACGAGCAAGGCTGGCGGGATTTCTATTTTGCACCGCTGCAGGATTATTTTGCTGGATAAAGACGGATTACATCAACTGCATTTATTGGAATTATTGCGGCGTATCGGTTGCAGTTAATGTATACAAAATCAAGAAAGCAACGCCATTGTTTTAACATTAAGGAAAATCAACACAAGCTCATCAGCCTATTCCCTTGGCATAGTTTTTCCACCCATCTATTATTAATAAATACAAACATTTAGTTGGTTCTACGGTTATTCTTGTTTTAATTTGTCCGAACTTGTTTTTAAAAGTGAGTTACTATGAAATAAAATTTTTAAAAAACCATGAACACAACATCCAATGGCACGTGTAAAGTGCCCGTTATTGCGATCGAGCGAATTAAAACTCATTTGCCGTATTTTGAATCCGTTTCTGCTGGATTTCCCTCACCGGCAGATGATTACATCGAAGAAAAACTCAACCTGGATAAACACCTCATCAAAAATCCGTCCGCTACGTTTTTTGTGCGCGTGGCCGGTTCTTCCATGATTGGCGCCGGAATCTACCCTGATGATATCCTCATCGTCGACCGCTCATTGGAACCCAAAAACAAGGACGTGGTCATCGCCTTGCTCAACGGTGAACTCACCGTAAAACGCTTCGTCAAAGCCAATAATAAGTTTTACCTCAAACCCGAAAATCCCGAATACAAACCCATTGAAATTTCCAGAGACGGAGATTTTATGATCTGGGGCGTTGTGACCAATGTCATCCATAAGCCCTACGAACTATGAAATTGTTTGGTCTGGTAGATTGCAACAACTTCTACGCCAGTTGTGAGCGCGTATTTAACCCCAAGCTTAACCGCCAGCCCGTTATCGTTTTATCCAACAACGATGGCTGTGTGGTGGCCAGAAGCAATGAGGCCAAAGCGTTGGGTATTGGCATGGGCGAGCCTTATTTTAAGGTCAAAGAGCTGGTAGTGAAAAACAATGTCGCCGTTTTTTCCAGCAACTACGCGCTGTATGGCGATATGTCGGAACGGGTGATGAACATCCTGCAAGACCACTGTGCGGAAATGGAAATTTACTCCATTGACGAAGCTTTTTTGCAACTGACTTTTCAGAGATATTCCACCGCAGCATACGGAGATTATGGCGCGATGCTGCGGCAAAAAATATTGCAAGGAACGGGAATTCCGGTTTCTGTGGGGATAGCTGCCACCAAAACTTTGGCCAAATTAGCCAACCATATTGCCAAAAAACAAACTACGAACGGCGTTTATTTTCTACAACCCGAGGATCCAAAACTCCAAGAATTGGACATCGATGAACTTTGGGGCGTGGGTTCGGCCTATAAACGTAAGCTCAACGCCGTTGGGATTAAAACCGTTTTTGACTTATCCCGGGTACCGGAAGGCTGGATGCGCAAGGAGTTTGGCGTAGTGGGTTTGCGTTTACTCAAGGAAATCAAGGGTTTTTCCTGTTATGATTTGGAAGTGCCTATTGAAAGCCGGAAAAACATGATCGTCTCCCGTTCTTTTTCCAAAGATGTTTATGCGTTTTCAGAATTGACCGAAGCCGTAGCGGCATATGCGACTCGGCTGGGCGAAAAACTTCGCCATTATCAACAGCAGACCGGCGTCATCACCGTTTTTCTGTTGGCCAACCGCTTCAAAAATAAACGCCCCGATGGGCAAGTTTCTTTTTCAAAAACGGTGGAGTTGCCGCATACTACCTCCAACGGTAACGAACTCATTGCCTGGGCGATTGCAGCGGCCAAAAGCCTATTCCAAGAAGGAACGAATTACAAAAAAGCGGGCATATTGGCTACCGACCTAAAACCAGACAATCAACTGCAAACCAATCTTTTTGTTTCGGAGCTAAAAACCCTGCAATCCGCCCAACTCATGAAATCCGTGGATGCAATCAACAAAAAAATGGGAAAAACACCGTTTTTTTCCTGGCTTGCGGTACGCAACAAGATTGGAAATTGAAAGCCGAAATGCGGTCAAAAAAGTTTACAACGAGTTGGGAGGAATTGTTGATTGTGAGGTGAGGAACAGGTGAAGACGAGTGTTTTTTATATGCTGTACACAATGAACAGTGAAATTTTCGC
>JBBRGN010000133.1:0-12858 GCA_038240665.1 Chitinophagales bacterium
CCCTTTGGTTTCCAGAGAATCAGTGGCCACACGCTCCTTGATCAACTCCTGACGAATGGCCCACTCGGCAGCATTTTTGAACAAAATCAAAGTACCACCTTCGGCAACCCAGCTTTTGATGCGGGCAACCACGCTTTTATCCAAACGACTGTAATTGCCGCTTACCATCACTAGGGTATTGTAGCGATTGAGGTTGGCACGGGGAAAAACATCAATGTCAATTTTGGAGATCGGCGCATGTAAATGTTGATTTAGCAAAAACCAGACTTGACCTACTTCTTCAAAGTTAGTGCCTGCCCCCACAATCATGGCGATGGAAGGTTTACGGATTTGGTGCACATTGCTGCTGCCCAGATCAATGCCTTCAAGGTTGTAACCCGTTGGCGTGGCATAAAACTTTACTTCCGCGAGATTGGCCGCAGCTTGCACCACTTTGAAAAGCGAATCAGCAGAAATCGTTTGTCGGGCTACCGGAATAACCAGGGAGCCATACCCAAATTCCATTTTTCCGGCGCTACTTGGCGCAGTAAAAGGTTTGAATGCCGATTTCACCAATACCCCTTGTTCCAATAAATGAAAAAGGGCACGAGAAGCATTGTATTCGGTCCATGGCAATAGATAAGCCAAGCTGGAACGACCGCCAGCTACTTCACCTTTCGATTCAGGCAATTTGGTTACGATTTCGCCCCGCACGATCTTACTTGGATCACTGAGTTTGGCAAATTGCAAACCAGAAGCGTGGATCAAAGACCAAGAGGTATTGTCATAATAGACACTGTCTTTGAGCGGCGGCGTTTCTTCAAAAATGGAATGGACGATTCGAAAATAAGGCTGTTCGGCAGGAACAACATAAGTCTTTCCTTTTTCGAATTTTTTATTGTTCACCGTGGCATCAGCACCCAATTGGTAAACTTGCAAACGGTGGCGCAGCAAAAGTTCCAAAAATTGATTGGTCAGCGTTTGGTCGCGAGCATCGCCAAATACGTAAGCTTTGGTAGGCAGCGAGCGCGCTTGTGCTAAAGCCGATTGAAAAAATTCTTTTTGCAACTTAAACAGACCCGGTTTTTCCATTACCGCTCCACGTACGGTAGCAATCCCCATCTGCGTATGGTTGCGGATGGTGAAGGGGAAAGTCAAGATACCATTTTCGCTTTCTTGAGCAAAACCGCGTGAACTGGCCTGCTCAAAGGTAAACCCTGCACCGCCAAAAAAATCAGGATAAGTTCCCCCGTAGATGGGAGAAATGTTGTCGTATTGCTCCTTAGTAAAATACAGCGACCCAATTTTATCCAATGATTCCACGTAGTAGCGGGCCAGGGTTACATTAAAATCGTAGGAACTCTGTGGTACAATCGGACTCTGGGTTCTTTTCGGCGTAGGTTCAAAATAGTAGGAGCTATTAGCACCCATTTCGTGAAAGTCGATGTGGACATTGGGATACCATTGATGAAAAAACGCTAATCGGTTTTGACTTTCCACCTGAGTAGCGCTGAGCCAGTCGCGGTTCAAGTTGGATAAATAGTGGTTGGTACGGCCATTGGGCCAAATTTCCACATGTTCTTTGTCGATCGGATCAGTGGTATTGGGGAATGATTTGTAAGAGTTGTGCCAGTTGGCCGCGCGATCCCGACCATCGGGGTTCAGTGCAGGATCGATAAAAACAACTGCTTCTTTCAACCACCGTTGGGTTTCTTCACTTTGATTGGCAGCTAGGTAATACCCCGTCAACATGGAAGCTTCGCCACTGGAAGTTTCATTGCCGTGAACGCTATAGCCTAGAAATACAACAACGGGTTGATTGACTGCGCCAATACCTTGCGCAGGATCAACGAGCTTGAGGTGCTCCTGCCGAATGGCTTCCAAACGCGCATAATTTTCAGGAGCGGTAATGGTCGCTACCACTTGAAGGCGTTCCTCATAGGTTTTTCCAATTACTTGAAAATGAACCCGGTCTGATAGCCGTGCCAATTCGCGAAAATAAGCGACGATCTGATCATGGCGCGTAAAATGTGAACCAACGGGATAGCCCAAAAATTGCTCCGGCGTAGGTATCTTAGGATCAAATGAACCCGAATTTGGAAAAAAATACCCGGATTGACCCCAAGTCAACACCGAACAAAAAGTAAATACGGTCCATAAACCGATGATTTTAAAAACAGATTGGGAAGGGAAATTGTGTAACATTGTTTAATCTATTTTAATTCAACGAATCCAATAATTATCGACTCAACAAACCAGCATCCAAAACAAACTGGCTACCCGTATTGAAACGCGAATGGTCGGAGGCTAAAAAAACCACGGCATTGGCCACATCTTCTGCTTCTACCCAGGGTACGGGAAGTAAATTACCCGCGGAGCGTTCGGCAACTTCGCGCGGAGTAAGGCCTTCCATTTCCGCCAGTCCATCATTCATTGGCGTATTGACGCCAGTGGGGTGTATGGAAATCACCCGAATTTGGAAAGGAGCAAGCTCAATGGCCCAAGCCTTGGTAAGCCCCGTCAAGCCCCATTTGGAAGCCACATAATGGCTCATCCGGTTCATCCCCCGTAGTCCTGCCACCGATGAATTGTTGATGATCACGCCCGATTTTTGCAGTTTCATCACCGGGATAACTCTACGCGCTACCAACCAAGCTCCTTTGAGGTTGATGTCCACCATGACATCCCACTCCTCTTCGGGAAGTTCGTCTACTGCGCCATAAGCACAAATACCAGCATTGTTAAAAAGGATGTCGATGCGACCAAAGACGGCTTTGGTTTCTGCAACCGCAGCAACAATATCGGCATCCGAGCGCACATCGCCTTGAAACATCAAACAACGTGGACCGATGCGCTCTACTTCTCGTTGGAGCGTCTCCAATTCACTGACTTCACCAAGCGTGTAAGCAGGAAAAGGTTGCTGTTTGGCAATATCAAACCCCACAATATTCACGCCTTCTTTGGCCAAGGCCAAGGCCGTTGCTCGTCCTTGACCATGGGCAGCTCCGGTGATAAAGGCTACTTTATTCTTTAGGTTATAACTCATTTTTCCAATGTGGCGCTTAAGGGTAAATAAGGCGTTAAGTATTCGTCGATTTCGGTTTCAATGACATTGTTGAAAAGGTTGGTGGCGATCATTTGCCCGGCGAAAGCAATCAGTAACACCATTTCTTGGTCTGAGAATCGCTTGCTCATTTTTTGATATAAATCAGCGGGTACATTGCCTTGTAGGGCGGCAATGGTACTGCCAAAATCCAACACCAACTGTTCCTGATCCGTTACCTGTAGATTTTCTGGTTTTTCGCCAGCATCGATGATGAGACGGCGAAAAAAAGTACTACACAATGGGCAATTGGACGCCATAGAAATGGAGTAGGCGTACAAATAAGCCAATCGATTACCTATGATCCCTTGCACCTCTACATACAAAGGATACCATTGCATGTAGGCTTCAAAGGCGATGAGAGAATGCCCCAAGGTAGCCTTCATATTGGTAATCCGCCCTTTGTATTGTTCAACGTGGGCGGCAAAAGCTGCTTTGATTTCCGGTTCGGCAGTAGCTTGGTCAAGGGGTACAATTCGAGCCATCGGTATACTTTTTTTTTGGCAAAAAAAAATTAAAGCAAGTCGGTAAAGGTGTTTAATCCAATGGGGCGGTTTATGGTAAAGCCTTCGGCATACCGAACCCCGATTCTACGCCCCAAAAAGGCGTTTTGTTCACGCAAAGCTTCAAAAAATGCAGCGCTAGAAATTAGCGTTTCAGGCTCGTTACTTTCCGGATTGTAAAACTGAGATTTGTAAGCCTTTAGCGCTGATATTTTTTTCTCAATATATAAACTGATGTCGACAATAAGGTCGATTTTATCATTTCTATCTTGTACGAAGTTATAAATCGTTGGCAAAACATTCATTTGGTTGCTCAAAAAGGCGCTATTTACCGCAAGGATGACCAATCTTGCAGCCCTTACATGATCTGGATGGCGGTCATGGGGAGAGTTGGTCAAGATGATATTGGGCTGGTATTCCGCTATTTTGGCAGCTACTTTGGAAATCGAATCCTCATTAATCGAAAAAAAACCATCCGGCAAATCCAATTGTTCGCGTAAAGTAACCTGGAGCAGGCTGGCTGCGGCCTCAGCCTCTTGCGTGCGGATGAAGGCATTACCACGGGTACCCAATTCTCCTTTGGTCAAGTCCAGAAGACCAACTTTTCGACCTTGAGCCAGCTGTCGCAATACCGTGCCTCCGGCATTCGCTTCTACATCATCAGGATGGGCTGCGATTGCCAACATGTCGAGTTGAATGGAAGGAGCTGGAGGCATAGCCATTCAATCAACTGATATTCGGTGCCGGAAACAATACTCCGCCAAAAAGCAAATAAGCCCACAAAAGGGTCCAAACGATATTAAAAGCTTGAGCACCAATAAAAGCCAAAGCTGGTCGACCTCCTTGTATGGTCACCAAATCGGAAAAACGCGCCTCTAAACCAATCGAAACAAAGGCCAAAGCAAACCACAAGGTGCGCAGGGAATTGAGCATACCACCCACCTGTTTTACGGTAGTTGCCGGGATGAGCACGGAAAAAATCAAAGATGCGGCAATGAATCCCAGTACGAATTTTGGGAAACGTTCCCAAACGACACTTAAGGTAGGTTTTTCACCATTGAGCGTGCTGTCCGGATTTTTTCTCAAAGTCCACCAGGTAGCAATGAAAAAGGCAGCCACGCCAATGAGTACATTTTGAGAAAACTTGATGATCACGCCAGCTTTTAGAGCCGCCGGACCCACCAATTGTGCCGCCGCCGTTACCGATGCCGTGGTATCCAAAGTTCCGCCGAGCCAAGCACCGCCCACCAATTCTGGGATACCAAAGGTTTTGATGATCCAGGGCTGAATAATTAGCATGGGGATAGCGACCAATAATACCAGCGTAGTCACGTAGGAAAGCTTCTTTTTGTCGCCACCAATGGCGCCGCTCGCCACGATGGCCGCCGAAACACCACAAATGGAAACTGCCGAAGCGAGGATAACGCCAAATTCATCGTCGACATTCAATTTTCGCGACAACCACATGGAAAAAAACCAAACCGCAGCCACCACAATTAAGGATTGAAAAATCCCGGGCAAACCTGCTTTGACAATATCGCTTAACAAAACGCTGGTACCGAGGATGACCAAGCCCGTTTTGATAAAAAATTCTGATCGGGCTGCTGCTTTAATCCAAGCGGGCAAGGTGGTGAGGTTACTCAACAGCAGTCCCATGATCAAAGCAAAAACGACGTATTCAACACCATAGGCATTAACCGTTTTATTCCCGGCAATGATCAACGCGAGGACACCGATAACAAAGATCAATCCAAATCCAGCAAGGTATTTTTTTACATCGGCCTTGGAAAGCCAAACGGCCAACGAGGAAAGGGTGAGGTAAACCAAACCAATGGCGGCCAGAAGCAATAAATTCTGGGTTTGCAACACTTTTGAGCGGAGATCTGCTCCATTTGCCCATTGATAAACTGGCGTGGTAAACTTTAAATTGGGGTCTGAAATGGCCCAAATTAGAATGCCCAAAATCACCATACTGGCAATCAGAACCGCCCAAATGTCTTCAGTAAGGCTGGCAAAAAAGGAAGATTGTGCTGGCGGTGCGTCTTGCAATTCCGGGGTTGAATCGGACAATTCGTTGATTGGTTCTTCGGTAGACATAATTGGTCAATTGGCTGATGGATTTCTTTCTAAATAATGGTACTCCATAAATTCAAGAGCAAATTAATAAAAATCTCCGTTTTCAGCATATTTGGCATATGGCTGTATTGGACTGATGGGTTTAAAACCGAAAACTCAAATGTCTTCCGTCTTTTTTTCAAAAACAAAACCCAGGTAGTAAAGGGGAACTCCCAGCAAAGCAATAATCAAACCCGGCCAAGTAAATTGCGGTTTATAAATGATCAGTAGGAGGCAAAAACTTAATCCCATGAGGATGTACAATCCCGGCAAAACGGGGTAACCAAAAGTTTTATAAGGTCTTTCCAATTCCGGTTTTTTGACCCGCAAAATATAAGTTCCGGCAATGGTCAGGATATAAAACAGCACCACAACAAAAGAAACCATGTCCAACAAATCTCCATATCGCCCGCTTAAACACAAAATGGAAGCCATGATCGCTTGTATCCACAAAGCAAATTCCGGCACAGCATAACGGTTTAGCGCAGCCGCAGGTTTGAAAAAAAGGCCATCTTTGGCCATGCTGTAATAAACCCGCGCTCCGGAAAGGATCATGCCATTGTTGCACCCAAAAGCCGAAATCATGATCATAATGGCAATCACATAAGTCCCTGCTGAACCAAATATTTGTTCCGCAGCAACCGTCCCTACTCGGTCTTTTTCAGCGGTTGCTATAGCGTTCATCGGCAATACTGCGGTGTACATCACATTGATTGATACATACAACAGCGTCACCAAAAGCGTCCCCAGCAACAAGCTAAGTCCGATGTTTTTCTTAGGGTTGATGATCTCGCCGGCTACAAAGGTGACATTGTTCCAGGCATCGTAACTGATGATGGTTCCCACTAAAGCAGCTGCTACGGCTCCGCTTAATGCCGGCCAGCCTAGGTACTCCGAAAAAGAGCCATCGGGATTGATTTTTTGCAATTGAAAAGGAACGGCCCAGTTGGCATTCCATACTTCGGGTTTGAAGAAAAACAGTCCGGCCAAAATCAAACCAATAAAACTAAACACCTTGGTAAGGGTGAAAATGGTTTGGATGATTTTTCCTTCTTTTACGCCTTTGGTATTCAGGAAAGTGACCAAAAAAATGATCGCAATCCCGATCAATTGGGCAGGCGAAACGTGAAAACTTCCCACTGAAAAAATGACATTGCTCTCGCTGACGCTGGGAATGAAATAGGCCAAAAACTTGGAAAAAGAAACGCCAACGGCAGCAATGGTACCGGTTTGAATGACGGCAAAAAGACTCCAGCCATACAAAAATGCCACCAGCGGGTTGTAAGCTTCTTTGAGGTAGACGTATTGTCCGCCCGCTTTGGGGTACATGCCGCTGAGTTCGCCATAACTCAAGGCCGCTGTCAAGGTCATGAACCCGCCAATCAGCCACACTACGATCAACCACCCCGCCGAACCCACATGGCGGGTCACATCAGCGCTGACAATAAAAATACCGGTACCGATCATGCTGCCGGCCACGATTAAGGTGGCATCCAAAAGGCCAATTTCTCTTTTGAGTTCGGTAATAGGCTCGGGTTTTTTGGTCATGATTGCTTTAGTTGTATAGATGGATGGTAAACTCAAACCAATACCGCGGTGGTTAATGGCGTTATAGGCGTTTCTTGGGGAATACGGTTTTGAACGGTTGACAAACAGGCATTGGGCAAATGCGGCAATACCAGTGTAGCAAAATAATTGGCCTCCTCGAGCAAAGGGAATCCAGAAAAAATAAAAGAGCGAAAACCCATGTCCATGTAACGATTGAGCTTGGCGATGATTTGTTCAGGACTACCCACTAATCCTCCTCCACAACCAGAAAACACTTTACCGATATGCGTCCAAAGGATGTCTTCAATGTAGCCATCATCATCGGCACGCAACCGCAATTCGTCTTGTCGCAATACGCCTAAAGAACGAGAATCTTCCGCTCTACTGCGAATCTCCATACCCCGTTTTTCGTCAAATTTAGACATGAGTTGCTTGGCGTACGCTTTTGCTGCTGCTTCCGTTTCCCGAACAACCACATGAATCCGCAAGCCGAAATCAATTTTTCGACCATATTTTTCAGCACGCTCGCTCATATCTTGGAGGGTATCGTACATGCTTTGTTCGTCTTCTGGCCAGGTCAAAAAAACATCACAATACCGAGCGCATACATCCCGAGAACCATCCGATGTACCGCCAAAATAAAGCAGCGGACCGCCATTTTGTTGGTACGGTTTTACGGGATCAGCGGGTAACTTAACTTGATAAAGTTCACCCTTGTAGTCGATTTTATCCTGAGTCCAACCTTGTTTTAATATTTCAATCACTTCCGAGCACCTTTGGTACCGCAACTCAGCACTTTCCCGATTGCCAGGAAGATCAGAATTGATGATGTTGATGGCTAGACGGCCTTGGAGCATGTGATCGAGGTTCGCAATGGCGCGCGCGAGGGTTGGTGGATGAATTTCGCCCGTCCGGATGGCGGTAAGGAATTTGATCTTGCTGGTCATGGGTGCAACACCGGCGGCAAAAGTGAGCACTTCTTGACCTACTGTAAATGCCGTGGGAAAAAGGATATTGGCAAAACCCAAGCGTTCTGCTTCCAAGGTGATATCGCGACAATGTTCAAAACTACTCCGCCGGTCGCCATCCAGCACTCCAAGGTATTCGGTATCTCCGCCAATGATGTCGTCAAACCAAGCGATTTCGGCCAAGCGATCAGCAGTACGGATGGGGACATTTGCCCAGGTCTTCAATTTTTCCATGGTTGAAGCAATTATCAGGTTGCAAATAGTGCGTAGTTTTTGAGTGCAAAAAAACGCTTAGGAATACTTTAAAAATAAGTAGGTCGCAACATTAGTTGCTACTTAAAATTTTATTTTTTCCATCCCCTCCTACCCCAGCAGTTGCGTTTCCAAAATATAGCTCAACGCTCCAGCAAAATAACCCAGCAAAGCCAGCCAGGAAATACGTTTCATGTACCAAAAAAACTCAATTTTTTCCATCCCCATGGCCGCTACGCCGGCGGCGGAACCAATGATCAAAATGCTACCTCCCGTACCTGCTGCATAAGCCAAAAACTCCCAAAAATAATCATCCGTAGGAAATTGAGTAAGCGTATACATGCCTTGGGCAGCGGCTACCAAAGGCACATTGTCCACTACTGCGGAGAGCAACCCAATGGCCATCACCACAACGGTATCATTGGCTACCGTGTGGGTCAACCAATTGGCTATCCCCTTAAGTTGTCCGGTAGATTCCAAGGCGGAAATGCTGATCAATATGCCCAAAAAGAACAAAATACTGGGCGTATCAATTTTACGTATGGCATGTACTACCGTAAGGGGATGTTTGTCCTCGTCATGTTTGCCCTTGTGGATGAATTCCGTGAGGACCCACATCACACCCAAACCAAATAAGATACCCATGAACGGCGGCAAGTGGGTGATCGTTTTGAATATGGGCACAAATATCAAAGCTCCAATACCCATCACAAAAACCAAATTGCGCTCAAATGGAGTGGTCGATGTTTTGGTTTGATCTTTTTCCGGTGCTTGCACCTGTCCTTTCATTTTGAGGGCCACAAATGCCAAAGGCACCAAAAGCGAAATCATGCTCGGGACAAATAGCTTGGTCATGATGCGGACAGTGGTAATTTGGTTGCCAATCCAGAGCATGGTAGTGGTCACATCGCCGATGGGCGACCAAGCACCGCCTGAATTGGCGGCAATGACAATGATGCCCGAAAAAAACAGTTTGTCTTCGCGTTCGGTGATCAGTTTTCTGATCAAGGTAACCATCACAATGGTGGTGGTCAGGTTATCCAAAATGGCCGAAAGAAAAAACGTAATTAAACTGATGGTAAACAAAAGGGTAATTTTCTTTTTGGTCCTGATCCAGTCAGAAATCACTTGAAACCCATCATGGGCGTCCACCAATTCTACCACCGTCATGGCGCCCAAAAGGAAAAACAAGATACCGGAAATCTCCCCTAAGTGTTCCATCAATTGCTCCACTACGGGATGAGGATCAGCCTGAGACATGATGTAGATGGTCCAACAAATCACACCAGTTAGCAATGCGGAAGCTGCTTTGTCTACTTTTAAGGGGTGTTCTAATGCTATGGCAACATAGCCCAGAATAAAGGTGATGAGGATGGCGATTCCCATATATTGATCATTTAAAGATGCTCCGTAATGGGAATAAAGGTATTATTTTTTCAAAAAAAAATTCAGGAATGATCCTACCTCCTGAACAATGTCATATTTTATTATTTTTTGGGCAAGTCAATGTAATCTTTCGCGCTACCATCAGCCAGCACTTTGATTTGCTGCATTTTGCGGAGGGTTTTTTCGTCTTTTGGGATTACCAAGAGCGCCATACCTACCTTGCGTTGACCAGCATGTTCAAAATAATTGGGATCTGTTTTGCGGTTATCACTGGGATAATTCACCACGCCTGTTGGTGTAGCGCCGCGAACAAAAAGGCTAATGGAACCGCCGCCATCCATGTTGATGCCGTTGGAAGCATGGAGGTAATTGTAAAAAAAATCCGTCAATTCCTCGGCATTGATGCCTTCCGCCCGATTTGATCGACCATCAATACAAACGATAAGAAAGTGGTCGTTGGTGGTGGTACCAAAAGCCATCCGCGGACCCGATCCAGACTGGTGTCGTTCGGGGTTTTCACCTTCCAACTGAGACTTATCGCCAGTTTTTTGCTTTACAAAATATTTACCCACCGGAACACCATCCGATACCAGCAAAGGCGCACTACTGATGACATTATCATAAGGGAGTTTTTCGTACAATTCTTGCGTACCCTGGATAAAAGCAAACGATTTCTCCGCAGTTTGCACCATTGCCGCTTGATGTTTCCAATAGCGCTGGTGCGTAGTAGGAATGGTTACCGTTTGATCCACTTTGCCATTGCTTTTGTGGTAGCTGACGTAAGTGTTGTTTTCCAAAATTTCGAAATACCCACTATTGGCGGCTATAATGGCGTTAGCGGTATCCGCTACCGCACTTACCGTTTTGCGTTTTAAGGGGTCGTTGAACCAAGCGTAGTCAAACTTCACCTTGGCTTTTTTGAGGTCGATGTCGATGACATTGATGCTTTCATTGCGCTTGAGGATGCTGTCGCGCCCAAGCCAAGCATACCAATGGATGCCGGTAGCCACTTTCTGCATTTTTCCCGGCGCATTTGGAAAACGTTCGTTCACGCGGTTGAGGATTTTCTTCGCAGGAGCGCAACTTGCAACCAAGATGATCAACAACAATAGGAAGCCATATTTTTTCATGATCGAGGATTTTTTTTGATAAAAAAGGTACAACCCGCCCGAACTAAGGATCCAAGGGATCAAGTGGATCGGCATGTAAGGAAGTAATGACGGGTTTAAAAACCACATCGTGATTGGATATTTTTTCAAACAACTCGTAAGGCAGATACCCCAGTTCCCGCATATTGCGCTGGGCAAAAAACCACTTGGCATCAGTGATGTAGATGATTTGATCCATCGTAGTGGTACATAGCGATGGCTTGGAAGTAGGGATTCCATAACGAAACATCTGACGGGCCGCATTGCGAAAATTGGTGGTGGTATGCCGTGCATGTGGATCAACCAAAATCGCGCGTTCGGGAACACCGTACTTTTCCATCAAGGCTTTTTTCATCTCAATGGCTTCGGAATAAGGCGTTTTGTTGGGATGCACATAACCACCGGATAGGATGATCAGCGGCGCCAAACCCCGATGGTAGCGCTCTGCTACCAGCGCTACCCGAATTTTTCCAATCGGACTCAGCGGTACCTTTTCAATATCCGGGCCATGACCAGGTTGCATGATCACCGCATAAGGGTATTTTTCCCAATTGATGCTGGGAATGTACTCCAGCGCTTTGCGGTTTTCAAAAGCTTCCATGGGTTCGTGGCGAGCCGCTTCATCGCGGTCGTTCATGTCCAGTAAAAACAGCGTAAAAGTCAGGTGCGGTTGAAAAAACAAATCCCACTGCGCCGCTTGTTCTGCTAAAAAGTACCCTGCCGACATCAAATACCGGCGGTACATCAAGCCTTTGGCCGGATAACTTACTGAATCAATGGAAGGGTAGCGGCCTTTTTTTCCAAAAGCATAGGAATCAATGATGTACTGAAAACCATTACAGGCTTCATTCCAAGCGGAGAAAAGCAGTTCCGCATCGCTTAGATCACCATATTTGATAAAAAGTCCGGATGGGCGAAGGTGTTTTTGAACCAGGTTTTGGATAACCGCCTCTTTTTTCACCAATTCTTTGAGCCGATTACCGATTTTTAGTTGCTCGTCTTTGCTTAATCCATACGCATTTACCCAACAAGTGGTGGCGGTATCACACTTCGCCAGGCTTTCAACGATTCTTGTTTTTTGTGTGCTGAGGATGGCTTTTAGTTCCACATCGTTGGCCAAAAGCGCCTTAACCTCCGGCAATTTATCGATTGCGGTGAATAGGTAGAAGTTTTTATCCTGCACGTAAGATGTGCTGTGGAGCAAATGATAAGCCGGATCAAAGCCTTTTTGTGCGCTCAAAAAACTGATCAGGAACAGGAATCCTAAAGTGGCCAAGAATTTCATTGGTATTGGGTCTGGTAAACATTTGAATGACCCTGTAAAAGTACTTGGGTATCGGCTAAAGAAGCGGGTTGAGGTATTAAGGTTTGATAAAATAAAAGTATGCGCGTAGGGCTTGGTAAAAATGGGTTAATTCTTTGAAAAACAATTAATTGAATGTAATTTACTTAAAAAGAGGTGTGAATTTTAGTTGATGTTAATTTAATCAATGGTTCATATTGCGTGTAGGGATGAAGGCATTTTGAATTGCTACAAACGTTGGGCCTCTCCTAGGCCATCCGTGATGGTGATGCGTTTGTTTTATTTGTAGAGGTACATGTTTTTAGAACAACCAATTTCCTAGCGCCCTTCCCAGCCTCGGAGAGGCTTAACGTTTGATAACAAAAAATGACCCGCACCTTCCCCAGCCTCGGAGAGGCCCAACGTTTGTAAACTACAAACGTTGGGCCTCTCCGAGGCCATCCGTGATGGTGATGCGTTTGTTTTATTTGTAGAGGGGCATTCTTTTTAGAACAACCAATTTCCTAGCGCCCTTCCCTGGCCTCGGAGAGGCTTAACGTTTGTAGCTGCGAAA
>JBBRGN010000134.1:0-12855 GCA_038240665.1 Chitinophagales bacterium
AAAGTCGGGCCTAGAGGATCTGAACTAACCGCAAGCTTCAATTCTGATCCGCCAAATTTCATATCAAGGTTGATCCGATAAATACGCAATGCATTGGGATAAAAACGATCATAACTCAGCTCGTCCGTCACATACATGGCAATCAACATAAAACAGGTCAGCCCTAGTGCTAAGCCTACGATATTGATGAATGAAAAAACCTTGTTTTTCATTAAATTACGCAGGGCAATTTTAATGTAGTTGCGAATCATGGACATTTGGATTTTAAAACAGGTTAAAAAAATACCAACCTCAACAAGCACAAATAATGGGGTGGTAAATTAATCGTATTCAGCGTTGAAATTCAAGAGGTTACTGTGCGACTTTAAGACGTAAACCCCTCAAGAAGCTGCTACTCCGTTCTCAATGACTTCACCGGATTGGCGGTAGCCGCCTTGATGGCCTGAAAACTCACCGTTAGTAGGGTGATTCCCAAAGCCCCAATACCAGCAACCAGAAAAGCCCACCACGAGAAATTAATTCGGTACACGAAGTCCTGTAGCCATATATTCATTACATACCAGGCAATGGGTGAAGCGATCAGAAAAGCAATGAATACCAGCACTACAAAATCGCTGGAAAGCAAAACCACGATTTGGGTAACCGAAGCGCCCAGCACCTTGCGGATCCCGATTTCTTTGGCACGTTGCAAAATGGTAAAGGCAGCCAAACCAAATAAACCAAAACACGCTAGGAAAATGGCCAAAAATGCAAATACGCTAAACGCTTTCCCGATGCGCGTTTCCGAAGTATACAAACGGTTGAATTCAACCTCCATAAACTCGTATTCAAAGGGGCGATGCGGCGCTATTTCTTTCCACTGTTTCCCCAATAAAGCCAGCGTTGCGGATAGATTTTTTCCAGAAAGCCGCACCATGATGTTGTTGAAATAAGTGTCTGGAAAAATGACCAAGGGTTCAATCTTTTGATGCAAGGACGCGAAATGAAAATCCTTAACTATCGCCTTGACTTCCCCTTGACGCGCATCCCCTAAGTCCATCCTTTTCCCTATGGCATTTTCATTGGTCCAGCCCATGCTTTTTACAGCGGATTCGTTGAGGATGAAATAGAAATAATTTTGTTTATAGTCGGGATTGGCAATTCGTTTTTGATCAGCTTCCGTTAGATCCGTACCAGCGGCAATTTCCAAGTTGATAGTTTTGATGAAATTTTCATCAACGGGCAAGGCGCTGATGGATTTACGCTGCCCTTTTTGCATACCCTCTCCCCACATTGCATAACCGCCGTTGATGAAAACGGGCGTCTCATAAGCAGCACTTACCCCCAATACTTCCGCGTCGCTTTGAAAGACGGTTTTGATGGTACTTAGTTTTTCATTGATTTTGGGATCCATGGGCAATACCAGCACATGATCTTTGTTGTACCCCAATTTTTTTTGCTGAATAAACCGAAGTTGATCCTGGATGATGATGGTGGAAATGATGAGAAAAACCGAAATCATGAATTGAAAAACAATCAAGGTTTTGCGCAAAAACAAACCAGAGAAAGAAGCCTTGAAGGCGCCCTTCAACACTTTGATGGGTTGAAATCCTGATAAGATCAAAGCCGGGTAACTCCCAGCAAATAAGGTAATGACCAAAGCAATGCTCAGTAGGAAGAGTAAATTGGTAGGTGAAAAAACCGCTGCAAAGGGGATGTTTTTGTCAATAAGTTGATTAAAAGGACTTAATAATAAAAATGTAGCTATTACGCTGATCAACAAAGCAACTAAAGTAAGCACCGCCGACTCGGTAATAAATTGCCAAAACAATTGTTTTCTTGCTGCGCCCAATACTTTTCTCATGCCTACTTCCTTTGCTCTTTCCGTGGCTCTAGCGGTGGTCAAGTTCATATACGTAAAGCAGGCAATGATAAGAATGAGCAAGGCTACGGCAGAAAAAATATAGAGGTACAAGACATTGGTATTGGGTTCAAAGGTGTTTTCGACATCGGAATGCAAGTGTACCTCGGTGAAGGGCTCCAGTTGATAGGTCAGATAGCCATCGCTCATTTCCTCTTTTGAAAACTGGGTTTTCATAAAAGGCATGATTTTGGCCTGTAGGGATTTACTGCTTTCTTTATTTTTGAGCAATAAAAAAGTAGTCCAGTTGGCATTGAACCAGTTTTCTTCTTCTTGTGCCGCCCGTAAAGAGGAAAATGAAGCCAGCAAATCAAATTGAATTTGCGAGTTTTTGGGGCAATCAGCGGCAATGCCCGTGATGGTGAAATCTTTGTTGTCGTTTACCCGGATGATTTTGCCAATGGGATTTGTATCGCCAAAATATTTTTTTGAGGTGGTTTCGGTGATCACCACGGTATTCGGTTCAGCTAATGCTTTAACAGGGTTTCCAGACAAAAGCTTGAAAGAAAAAACATCAAAAAAACCAGCATCAGCGTAGTAAAAATGTTTTTCATTGAATAGCTTTTCCCCTGATTTTACTATGTTTTCAGCAGCAAACATGCGTACGCCAGTCTCTACCTCGGGGAAATTACGCTTGAAAGTAGGCGCTACCTTTGTACCCGTTACACCGGTTTTCATCATTTCCGTACCGGATCCATATTCCATGACAACCCTTACAATCCGGTTTCCTTTATCGTGGAAAGCGTCGTAACTCCATTCATATTGAAGATAAAGCGCGATCAGGATGCAAGCCGTTAGGCCTACCGCCAAGCCAATCATATTTACCAAAGAAAATGCACCGTGGCGCAATAGATTCCGAAAGGCGATGAGGAGGTGATTTCGTAGCATGGCTTTTGATTTTAATGTATTACTCTGACCGCAAACTATCCACTGGATTCGCCAAAGCCGATCTGATCGCTTGGTAACCAATGGTAACTGCAGCAATAATAAAGGTGGATAAAATGGCCCACAAAAACAGATCCACTCCTAGTGGAATGCGGTACACAAAAGTTTTGAGCCAGGTGTGCATGGCATACCAACCCAGCGGAGCAGCAATGGCAAAAGCGATGATGATCAATCGGGAAAATTCTTTGCCAAACATCCAAAGAATATTGGCCACCGTAGCGCCGAGTACTTTACGGACGCCAATTTCCTTGTTTTTTTGGATGGCCATAAAAGACACCAAACCATATAAACCCAAACAGCCGATGAAAATGGCGATGCTGGCAAAAATTTGGATCAGGCTGAGCATCACAACATCGAGTTCATAAAATTCAGCAATGCTTTCATCCAAAAATTCATAAGTGTAGAAATACTCCGGATAGGTTTCATTCCAGATCTTTTCGATAGCTGGCAGCATGGGCGACAATTGGTTCAAGTTGACTTTGAGCGCGCAAGTACTGTAAGACTTCTGGGCAGGGAAAATACATACCGGATCTATATCGGTATGGAATGACAGGTTGTAAAAATCTTTGATCACACCGACGATTACCCCTTTGACGCGACTACCATTGACGGCTATGTTTTTGCCCAAAATGGCTTGAGGATCTTTGAGATTTAATTTTTTGACCAGGGTTTCATTGACCAAAAACTCACGCGTGGTATCGCTGGGGAAATAATTGCGTCCGGCTACCAAATGTATGTTGAAGGTACTGAGGAAATCTGCGTCGGCCTGCTTGGTATTGATGGAAAAAACCGCATCTTCGGCGCTGTTGTTGTAGCGAATTCCGGTATTGCTATTGGAATTTGCTGCAGGAGGTTGGAAGCAAAGGGTGATTTTATCAACGCCGCTGATCTGTTGAAGTCGGGTTTTTAGAGTCGTCATCTTACTTTTAGCGTCCATTGGTATCGGCAATACAATGACGCCATCTTTGTTGAAACCCAAATTGCTCTTTTTTGAATAACTCATTTGCTGGGCAATCACAATAGCGCCGATGATCAGCACCTGGGATATGGCAAACTGGGTAACCACTAAAAAACGACGCAGCGAAAAACCGCCTACCTGCTGATGGGTGATCTGGCTTTTAAGCGCCTGTGTAGGTCTAAAACGCGACATCACCGTAGCCGGATAGGCTCCAGCTAGAAATATGACGAGTAAAGTGACCACCCCCAAAAACAACAAAAGCTGAGGTTGGTGAAAAAGGTTAACCGATATTTCTGATTTAAAAAGTCGGTTTACTTGTGGTAATCCGAGCTGGGCAAGTCCATATGCAAATGTCAAAGCCACTAGGGTAATTACAGCCGTTTCAGCCATGAATTGCCAGAACAATTGACGCGGAAGACTGCCCAACACTTTGCGTACACCCACCTCCTTGGCGCGATTAAGCGCCTGAACAGTAGCCAAGTTGATGAAATTAACACAAGCGGTAATGATCAAAAACAAACCAATCAAGGACAAAGCCCAAAGGTTTCTTTTTTCTACCTGTCCATCTAATTCGCCATTAAAATGGATATCGGCAATGGGTTGAAGCTTAAATTGAAAAACTTTGGCATCTTTAGCCGGGTAATATTTTTTGCTGGTTGACCGCAACGCTTTTTCTACTGTTGCTGTGCTAACCCCAGGTTTCAGTCTTACAAAACAATGGGAACTGCTGAATATGCCAAACCAAGCATTGGGAGATTCAAAAAAATCATTCCATTGCTTGATGCTAGCATAGGAAATATAGATTTCATATTTCCAATCGGTATTGCTGGGAACATTTTCCAGAATTCCGGTTACCTGGCAACTCAAACGGTTGTCGATCAAGATGGTTTTTCCAATGGGGTCTTCGCCAGGGAAGTATTTGTCGGCTAGTTTTTGGGTGATGATGGCCGTGTTGGGGTCTTTGAGCGCCAGGTGTGCTTCTCCTTTGAGCAGGGGCAAATGGAGGAGGTCAAATAGATCGGGTTCGGCAAAAACGATACCCTGCTCCTCCTGGAATTTTTTAATGGCGTTGCCCGTCTTAATGGTGATCAATTGATCATCAAAACTAATCCGCCGCGCGATTTTTTCAGCAAACGTAAAATCATTGCGAAAGGCTTTTCCTAGCGGTGAAGGTACGCCTGCTTGTAAATTGACCTGTTCTTCATGAAACTCCGTGATCAGCCGGTAGATGCGGTCAGAGTGAGGATGAAAAGTATCAAAACTCAATTGATAGGTTACTAGGCTATACAACAACAAAGAGCAACCAATCCCCAATGCCAAACCGAGTACATTGATGAAGAAGTAACTCTTGTTGCGCCACAAGTTTCTAAATGCGATTTGTAAATAATTCTTGAACATAAAACGCAATTTTGGATGAATATTTACACATTCCTTAGTTCTTCAAAAAGTGAGCGCTACTTGTTCAACACGTAAATAAAGGAGCGCAACAACGACCATGCCCAGGCAGTCAAAATAGCCAATATCGTTCCCATAACTCAGATTTGAATAGGCATAGTACTGGCAGTGGTTGGACGGGCAATTCAATCCATCCAACCCTGAACCAGCTGTCAATACCTTAAATTTTAAAGTACCGTCGATCCAGGATTTTTTTTACCAAACCCAGGGTAAACGGCAATTCATTTGGATAAGAAAAAAGTGGGTGTCGGGTGATTTCAAAGTAATAAAAGCACAGCCATACTAGGATAAAATATTTTCAGTTACTGTTTGTCCATCCAATACACGAATGATGCGGTGGCTGTAACGGGCATCGTGTTCAGAGTGCGTTACCATGATGATGGTGGTACCTTGTTCGTTAAGTGTGGTCATGAGTTGCATCACCTCGTTGCCATTGGAGGAATCGAGGTTACCAGTAGGTTCATCGGCTAGGATCAACTTGGGGTTGTGTACCACTGCGCGAGCTACGGCTACGCGCTGCTGTTGACCACCGGATAGTTGTTGAGGGAAGTGGTTGCGCCGGTGCATGATCTGCATTTTTTCGAGTACTTCTTCCACTCTTTTTTTGCGCTCATCCCCTTTAATGCCCAGATAAATCAAAGGCAGTTCTACATTTTCAAACACTGTCAACTCGTCAATCAAGTTAAAACTTTGGAAGACAAAACCGATGTTGTTTTTGCGCAACACCGCCCGTTGGCGTTCATTGTACTTTGCCACTTCCGTTCCGTTGAACAAAAAGCTACCGCCATCGGGGTCGTCTAGCAAACCGATGATGTTGAGCAAAGTAGATTTGCCACAGCCCGAAGGGCCCATAATGGCAACGAATTCACCTTCTTTAACTTCTAAAGACAACTTGTTTAAGGCGACGGTCTCGACTTCTTCCGTCCGGTAGAATTTTTCGAGATTGGTTATTTTAATCATAGCGATATGGTTTATCATGTCATTTTTTAATCACCAATTCTTCCATTTTGCCATAGGCATCGTAGCTGGAAGTGACTACATTATCTCCGGGCTGGAGTCCATCCAACACCTCGTAATAATCGGGGTTTTGGCGACCCAGTTGGATCTCAGTTTTGTACGCTACTTTTCCATCCGCTCCCACCCGGAAGATCCAGTTGCCGCCGGTTTGCTGGTAAAAACCACCCTTGGGAAGCAGCAACGCCTGGGTTTCATCGCTTAGCGCCAGTTGAATCTGGAGGGTCTGACCGCGGCGGATACCTTGGGGAACCTCGCCAATAAATTCCATGTCAACTTGAAAACGCCCACTCACCACTTGGGTAAAGATTTTTTTGATCTTCAGTTGGTAATCTTTATTAGCAAAGGAAAAAGACCCCCTTAATCCCGTATAGATGCGTGAGATGTAATGTTCATCAATGTCGACCCGCACTTTAAACCCGCTCAGAACATCAATTTGCCCGAGTCGCTCTCCTTGGCGTTTTGATTGTCCAATTTCAGCATCCATTGAGGTCAACTGGCCGGCTACTGGCGCTTTTACCACCAAATCTCCTACTTTTCTTTGCATCAAAGCCAATGCATTTTTCATACGGTTGTAAGATTCTTGCATCTGGCTTAGCTGCTGTTTGTTAGAAATGGAATCTTTGACCAAAATTTCGTCGGTTAGCTTTTTGCGGCGTTGGTTGTACTTATAGAGGTTTTCGGCCGATTTGAATTCTTGGGCGCTCATGACGCCTTTTTCATACAAGTGTTTGTTGACTTTAAATACCCGCTCGGCTTCAATGAGCGCATTGTCTACATCCGCCAACTGATTGAGTTGGCGAATTGTACTTTGATCGGCAGTGTTTTTGGCGATCTGCATCTGCGTCAGTACATTGAAAACCGAGGTTTCTTGATTGGCTAAGGTCAATTCTAGATCTGTATTGGCCAAGCGCATGATGGGCTGACCTTTGGTCATGTAGGTTCCATCTTCCACATACTTTTCTTCCACCCTTCCGCTTTCTATAGCATCCAGATAGATGGTAGTTATGGGCAGCACAACGCCATTGACCGGTATACGCTCCTGGAAAGCTCCCTTACTAACCGCACTGATGGTGATGCGTTCAGAATTGACATTGAGTCGGCTTTTTCCGGTAGTAAAATAATAGCTACTGGCAATCAAAGCAATTAATCCAGTAATCCCGAGTATGGTCAGTATTCGTTTGCGATTCCAGGTTTTTTTTTCTATAACTCTATCCACGTAACGGCTTTTTTCGGTTTAAAAAAAATTCAAGTTGGGGATAAGATTACTTTTTTTTAAGGTGAAATTAGAAAAAATACTTCCCCAACTTGAAAACAGCTTTAATCATCTGTTGATACAATTGCCAAGGCCGTGCCAAAAATAAAAACGGTTGATTTTCAATATTTTAAAAAAAAGGCATTCTTCGAAGTGTACGGTTTTGATACAATCATCCGTGCGCTATTGATACACTTTGTAGCAGTAAAACACGGGACTAAAATTTAGTTTGTTGGTACTTGAGAAAAGGGTTATTATTGCAAAGTAGTAATTTTGATAAGGACGATACGCAGCCAATGCAGCTTTAGGATTTTAAATTTGTCGTTTTTTACCATTAAGCACCCATAAATCCAGTTGTCAAAGGCAGCTCTACCATGCAACTCAAAAACGCATCCATATTAATTCTCGACGACGATCCTGATGTACTCACGGCGGTAAGGCTCTTACTCAAGACCGTGACCAAGCTGGTTGTAACTGAAAAAAATCCGGAACAACTTCGCAACCTCCTCAGCAAGCAAACTTTTGATGCCATCTTGTTGGACATGAACTTCAACAGCACCATCAATACCGGGAATGAAGGGATTTTCTGGCTTAAAAAAGTTCGGGAATGGCAACCCAACGCCGCAGTCATCATGATCACTGCTTATGGTGGAATTGACTTGGCCGTACGCTCGCTAAAAGAAGGAGCGGCTGATTTTATGGTCAAACCTTGGCAGAATGAAAAACTGACAGAAACGCTAAAAGAAGCACTACAAAAAAAGACTGGTAATGCCTCTACTAAGGCTACTTTTCCTCAAGACTCGGTCATTGGAACGGAACTTTTGGGAGAATCGGAACCCATGCAGGATCTTTTTTATAAGCTGACCAAAATCGCGCCTACCGATGCCAACGTCCTCTTACTCGGAGAAAATGGAGTCGGTAAAGACCTCATTGCCCGCGCCATTCACCAGCAATCTTTACGTCGCAATCAACCTTTTATCAAAGTGGATGTAGGTGCTTTGACCGAATCACTGTTTGAGAGCGAACTTTTTGGCCATAAAAAAGGCGCTTTTACCGATGCTCGGGAAGATAGAGTAGGGCGTTTTGTAAGTGCCAATGGTGGAACGCTTTTTTTGGATGAGATCGGCAATATCTCGCTTTTCCAGCAAGTAAAGTTGTTGAGCGTTCTCCAAAACCGCCAAGTGACGCCTCTTGGCGCCAATCAGCCCATTCCTATCGATATTCGTTTGATCTGTGCGACCAACCTGCCGATCACCGAATTGGCCAATGAAAGTCTTTTTCGCAAAGACCTCATTTACCGCATCAATACGGTGGAAATGCTGATACCACCCTTGCGTCAGCGCAAAAAAGACATCGCGCTGTTGGCGCGTCATTTTTGTCGGCTGTACAGCGATAAGTACCTCAAACCAACCCTAGAATTTAGTGCTAGCGCCTTAGAAAAGCTCCAGCAATACCCTTTTCCGGGTAACATTCGCGAATTGCAGTACACGATTGAGCGAGCGGTTATCATGGTGGAGGGAGATACTTTAGATACCGGAGATTTGATATTTTCCGCGATTGAAAAGGCTTTAGAACCCGCGGTAAACGAACCAGAAGAAACGAACCTGAGTGATATCGAGCGTACGGCCATCTTACGTGCTATCGAAAAAAACCGGGGTAACATTACCAAAGCAGCAAAGGAACTGGGGTTGACCCGTACCGCATTGTACCGAAGATTGAACAAATATGATCTATAAGAGCATTGGTTGGCGTTTATTGGTTCGGATTTTTTTGTTATTCGGTTTGATGAGTATTATACTCTATTTGGTATTTATCAAGCAATATGCCCACCTCATCTGGGCTGTTCCGGCTGTTGTTTTTCAGGTGTATGTTTTATACCGTTTTTTGCTCAAACCTTATACCGAATTCAATCAATTCACCGAAGCTGTTCAGTACCGCGATTTTTCCCTTAATTTTCAAAGCGTACGTGGCACTCCAGAAAGCAAAGCTTTGTACCAAGGCTTTAACACCATCAATTCTTCTTTTCGCGCCATTCGCCGGGAACAAGAGGAGCAGTATTTGTACCTTCAAAAAATATTGGAATTGGTAGATACCGGCATTCTGTCCTATGAGGCGGATGAGGGCGAGGTGGTATGGATGAATGAGGCACTTAAGCGTTTTTTGCATATCCCTTTCCTCAAAAACATCCATGCGTTGGAGCGCAGGGATGCGGCGCTGTATCAAAATATTTTGGATCTTCAGCCTGGCAGCACCAAGATTGTTAACATCTTCCATCCTGACCAGGAGACCATCAAAATCTTATTGGTGGGAACACTTTTCTATACCGAAGGACGGCCGTATAAGCTGTTGGCTTTCCAAAATGTCAATCAAACCATTGAGGAAACCGAGGCCAAAGCTTGGCAAAAACTGCTCAGCGTGATGACCCACGAGATCATGAACTCAGTAGCGCCGATTGCTTCCTTGGCGGATACGCTCAAAAAACGCCTTGATGAAGTAGTAGAACAAACGGAATCAGCGGATAGCCTCTACGAAGACCTAAAATTGGGGGTAGATACGATCAAAAAACGCAGTGAAGGATTGTTGCGTTTTGCCCAAACTTACCGCAACCTCAATAAAATCAATACCCTTCATCTAAAGACGTTTCCGGTAAGGGAGATTTTTGAACACATCCAAAATCTAATGCAACCCACCCTGGACAGCAAGCAAATTGGACTTGAAATTGTACTCAAAGAATCGGGTATTACCCTTCATGCCGATACCAATCTGCTGGAACAGGTTCTCATCAACTTGATCATCAATGCCATTGAAGCAGTAAAAGATAAAGATGATCCGCGCATCATCCTTTCAGCAGCCTTGCAACATCAAAAACCAGTACTCAAGGTCAGCGATAATGGGGTGGGTATTGCCGAAGAACTCTTGGAGCAAGTATTTGTACCATTTTTTAGTACACGAAAAAATGGCAGCGGCATTGGGTTGAGTTTGTGCAAGCAGATCATGATGCTCCACCAAGGCAATATTCAGGTACAGAGCGTAGAAGGAAAAGGCAGTATTTTCTCGTTGTATTTTTAGAGTCAATCTAAATAGGTAATAAATCCCGGGTCAAACAGGTATTTTCAAATTTCCTTCCTACATTTGTGGCATAAAATCTACTAAAATGGAAGCTAACTACGACAAACCAGCCTCTAGAGATTGGTTGTACTTTGGAATCTCCTTGGTTGCTATGGGAGCCTTTTTCGCATTTGCGGACGAATGGTTTTGGGTAGCCTTACCTTTCGTACTTACTTTTTTTGTACGGGCAATTCGGATGATCTAAACGCGCTCGTTCGAGTATTGGAATAAAGCTTTGGCTTGAAAAATTCCGCTCATGGAAGGCACTGCCTTTGATCAGCGGAATTTTTTTTGGGAAGAAAAGCGACGAAGAGGTCTCATTCCTTATTGTTGGATCATTCCTGAGATAAATAAGGAAGCATTTTCCTGCGTAATAATTTCAAATGTTGCCTCTGGATAAGCATTTGCAAATGCTGCTGGAACATGCTTTTTGTTCTTTGGATTCCAAGCAAACTCAAAAGATCTTAAATGCCCGCCATAAAGTTCTAAATAGTCGATTTCCTGTTGTTGGTGGGTTCTCCAGAAATAAATATTTGGAAAGTAAAGACTATAATGATTGATTTTTTGGCGTTCGCTCATCAAAAAATTTTCCCATAGCGCGCCAACATCTTGTCGTAGTTCAACCGGGTTGAAGTTGGTGATGATGGCATTGCGAACGCCATTGTCCCAAAAGTAGATTTTCCTAGAGCGTTTCAATTCATTGCGCAAGTTCTTACTAAAACTACCGACTCTAAATATTACAAAAGCTTTTTCTAAAAGGTCAATGTACCGTTCAACTGTTTGATTATCAGAGCCAGTCAGTTGGGCGATTTCATTATAGGATACTTGGCTTCCAACCTGAAAGGCAAGGGCTTGTAAGATTTTTTGTAGCAGCGCTGGTTTACGAAGCGCTTGTAATCGAAAAATATCTTTGTACAAATAGCTGTTGGCCAATAGCCGGATTGTTTCTTCCTCTTCACCTGGTTTGTTGACGACCTCAGGGTAATATCCAAAAACTAAACGATGGCGAAGCAGCCTATTTGCTTCTAAAGATCCGATACTTTGTTCAATTTCAGCAAAAGCAAGAGGGAATAGATAGAATTCGTATTTCCGCCCGGTAAGTGGTTCTTGCATTTCATTGGCCAGATCAAGCGAAGAAGAACCAGTTGCAATAACCTGCAAGTCTGGAAATTGATCAACCAAGAGTTTGAGGGTAATGCCTATATCACCAATGCGTTGTGCTTCATCAATCACCACCAGTCTACGATCTCCAATAATCGCTTTTAGTGCTGTCGATGATTTTCTGTACAAGATTTCTTGTACATCTGGTTCATCACCGTTGAAATACAGAGAAGTATTTTCATACGTCTTCAAAATTCGCTGCACTAAGGTCGTTTTCCCCACCTGTCGTGGGCCAAAAATGAGGATCACTTTGCCTTTGAATAGCCGGTCGATGATCAGTTTTTCAATTAGCCTCTGAATCATGCGTTTTTAATCGCAAAAATAATATAAATTTTGCGATTAAAAACGCAAAATTTAATAACCGATGATTTTTCACATCATTGCGATCAGCTAGGGCAAACGCATGAAATTAGGGTAGCGCCGAATGGTGAGTGATAAATCTACATTTTTAAGAAATTCATCACTCAAAACTGGGCATTACTGAAATTAGTACTGACCTCGGAGAGGTTTAAGATTTGGGTGTTGGGGGGCATATTATAAACGTTGGACCTCTCCGCGGTCAAAAACACGTACAACCGGGCCAATTTCTACAAACGTTAGACCTCTCCGAGGTCAAAACACGTACAAACGGGCTATTTCTACAAACGTTGGACCTCTCCGCGGTCAAAAACACGTACAACCGGATCAATTTCTATAAACGTTGGACCCTCTCCGAGGTCAAAAACACGTATAAACGGGCTATTTCTACAAACGTTGGACCTCTCCGCGGTCAAAAACACGTACAACCGGATCAATTTCTATAAACGTTAGACCTCTCCGAGGTCAAAAACACGTACAAACGGGCCAATTTTTACAAACGTTGGACCTCTCCGCGGTCAAAACACGTACAAACGGGCCAATTTCTACAAACGTTGGACCTCTCCGCGGTCAAAAACACGTACAAACGGGCTATTTCTATAAACGTTGGACCTCTCCGCGGTCAAAAACACGTACAACCGGGCCAATTTCTACAAACGTTAGACCTCTCCGAGGTCAAAACACGTACAAACGGGCCAATTT
>JBBRGN010000135.1:0-12774 GCA_038240665.1 Chitinophagales bacterium
GGCTACTTTTTGCTCCGGCGTAACCAACCAGATGTAGTTGTCTTTTTCAGGATTGAAAAAAATCGACGCACCCCGACCGGTGTGGAACTGGTACAAGGTCTGTTGTTTTGGGCTCACTAGGTAGGCCGTTTGGTTGGCATATTCGGCACCATTTTGATCCACTACGCGGCCAATGCGGAGGCTTTGGCGCTCAGCGGGGACGGGATGGTCGCAATTCCAGATCCCAAAAGCCGACACCGCGAATCGATTGATCACTTTGCGTTTGGTTGGGGTGAAATTATTAGTCGTTGGTGTAGGATCAGTAGCCGATGCAGGGTTTTGGGCAGCTTGAAAACGGGTTTCCCAGGCGCTCAGGTCTTTTTGGTATTGCGCCCAAGCCGCATCAAATTCCGTTTGGGCCTTTTGGTATTCCTTGCCCAAAAGTACCGGCTGCACGATGAGGCGCAATTTGCCTGCTGTGTTGTTCATGGTCAATTCAAACTCTTGCCCGTTGATGTCATGAAGCGCAAAACCTTCGAAGGATTCGCTCAAACGTTTTTTGTCGAAAGCAGGTGAGCTGGGCGCAATTTGCCAAATGGCGTTGCGGCCATATTTGGTCAAAACTTCGTTGGTGGCCGCATCAGCATTCAAGCCAGCGTCGCGCATTTCTTCCAATTCCAGGGTTAGGGCATTGGCATTGCGCTGTGCGGGTTTAACCGGCGCTAGAGGTTTGGGGAACTGCGCTTCAAAAGCTTGTAGAGCAGCGGTATTGTTGGTGTTGGTTAAGGTAGCAGTTGAAGTCGGTTGGATCGCCTCTAATTCCGACTGACTGGCGGCGGTGTACACCCAATTGCGGGCTGCGGTATCCAAACGGTAAACTTTGAAAGAAGGGAGGAGGTCAGTCGCGTCCCACTCAAGGGTAGACACCAATTCCACCTGAATGGATTTTCCAGGAGCCATTTGAATGCGTTTTCCATCTTGCGTCCCGATGATTTCCACCATGCCCACTGGAGCCAGCTGAAAACGCTGTCCGGCAGAATCGTAACGCATGGGCAAGCCAGCGAGGAAAAAATCGACAGCATCGTGCATTTCCCGGTACAGAATTTCTACCTCCCCTTTAATTTGGACGCCGCGGTCGTTTTGGAAAGCCATTTTAGGGATCACCAAACGTGCTCCGCTGGCCGTTTCAATAGCGCCGCCGGCCGCAGCGGATACCCGATGGCGCGCATAAACCGGCTGAATATTGGATAAAGGGGGATTGATACAAGGTTGTTGGGCAAAATAAGCAGTAGCCGCGGCATCCGATTGCGCTGGTGAAGGCAATCCAGTAGCAGCGGGCAGCAAGAAGAAAAAACCGGCAACAGTGGCAGCAGCAGCGATGGCCAGAATGCCCGAAATAAGGTACAATCTGGAGGGCCCTGGCCGACGTTTGTTTTGCTCCGCTTGATAAGTATGGAGCAAGGCATCGAAATCCAGGTGTTTTTCGATGTCCTCCCGGGAAGGATCCGGAACATTGTATTTGATGTTGTAATTGTCTCCCATTGCTTGATGCTTAAATTCCAGCGTTTTGTAGTTTTCTCTTCAAGCGTTCTAAAATACGGTGTACTTTGACCTTGGCATTGTTTTCGGTGATGCCGATGATGTCGGCAATTTCTTTGAAGGCGCGTTGTTCAAAAAAGCGCAGTTCAATCAATTGCAAATCATCTTCCTTCAGGTCATCCAGTGCGCGCAACATGATTCGGCGCATTTGCTCCATTTCTTCCGGATCGGTTCCCCCCATTTCTTCAGCCATATCGTGCAGGTGAAGATCGTTGACGGAAACTACCCGGTTGTTTTGCGATTGCCGGTAGTGTTGGCTAACCTCGTTGGCCGCGATGCGGAACAACCAGGCCGAAAACGGAACACCTTGGAACGTGTAGGTGCTGAGTTTTTGAATAGCCTTCAGAAATACTTGGGAGCATAAATCACCAGCAAGGTCAAGATCGGCGGTGCGGCGGTGGACAAAGCGGAATACAGGCTCGTAGTACCGATTGTACAACGGACGGAACAGCGCAGGGTTGTGTTGCGCCGCGCGAATTTCTTCCCACTCGTGGTGTAATGCTTCCTCCGAAACAGTCTTTGGAGACCGATCCATCCGTTCGTTTTTTGCAAGGGTATGACTAATCTGCAAATTTGTAAACATCTGGACTCTTTTTCGGAATTTTTGATCAAAAGTTTTAAACAGAATAAAAACGATTGTTCTTGACTACCGCAAAACCATTTGACTTTGCTGGATATTTGGACTTTTCGTTGTTCTTCCTATCTTGGCTTGTGGTCTTGATGGCTGGTGCTTGGATGAGTTGCTAGCTTCATTTTTGCAAAAGCGCTCGATATCATAAAGCAGAAAAAGTAAAAGGTTACACCGGCCAAATGTTAAATTTCAAACAGCAGCTTCTATGCGGATTTTTGTCAATGAAAAACACCATTTATCGGCTTATCAGCCCAATGATGCTGAAAATTTACAAATGTACCTGCACGATCCCACGATCTACGAAAATACCCTGCGGATCCCGTATCCTTACTTGCGCGAAGATGCTTTGCATTTTTTAGGTCTGGTAGCGGAGCGCGAAGCGGAAAATGGGATGGTCGATTTTGCCATTCGTCAGTCGGATGGGTATTTGATTGGCGGGATTGGTCGATTTGTACATGGTGGTTTGGATGGGCATGCCGACGAGATTGGTTATTGGTTGGCGGCGCCTTTTCGGGGGCAGGGTTTGATGAGTGAGGTGATCCGGGCTTTTACGGATCATTTGTTTGCTACTACGCCTTTGGTAAGAATTACGGGAACGGTGTTCACGCACAATCGGGCGAGTGCGCGGGCGCTGGAAAAGGTGGGTTTTGAATGCGAGGGTACCTTGCGCAAATTGACTTTTAAGGATGGGGTTTATGGGGATTGTTGGTTGTACGCGAAGGTTATTTGATTTTTAGGATCGCGTTCCGCGATATTTTGATGGAACATGGAAGGGGCGGATTAGACACGGATTTTTTTTTGGGGGAACATTAAAACCCCTAAAGGCTTTTAAACTTATATTGATCCATGTCCAATCCGTACGATCCGTGTTCTATAACCCACGTTGAATCAAACCGGAATCCTAAAATTAGGACAAACGCATGAAATTAGTACTGACCTAGGAGAGGTCTAAAGTTTGCGTGTAGGGGGTATATTACAAACGTTATACCTCTCCGAGGTCTCTTCTGGCATTCATGCGTCTGCCGTGTCCTAAAATCCTTCCACCATTAAAATCCAAAAAATACCCCTATCTTTAACTCTTCGAAAACAATCTTAGTCGAATCTGCTATGCGCCCATATGTTTTATATGCCGATGAAAACGGCCAAGTATTTGAAGACAAAACCCTTTATGCGGCAGGCCGAGAAGGCTGGTACGCTTTTCCCGTACCCGAAGAAGATTGGATTGAACTCCCCGATGGTGGCTCCCTGTACAACCTTCCAGGCCGCATTCCCATCGGTATTGATATAAAAACGGGCGATCTGAGATTGTGCGACAAAGGCTATGCGGTGGCTGCTTTTATTCCGCCGGCGCACACCGGACTATATCTTGCAGCATTTGACAAACAACCGGATGCGCCAACTTTACCCTTGTTTTGCTACACGGCAGTGGGTTGGCACCGCGAGAAATTCTACGTACCAGCGGTGCGCATTGAAGCCGATATCCGACAAGAAGCGGTCGGATACGATACCGAAAAAATCAACCGAGGCATCACGGAATTGCGACAAGCCTATCCCCATAATCGCTTGGTGGAACATTTGGCCGACAATTGCGCGCTGACTTATACTTGTCCTGCTGCCCGCAATTATTTTTTGGGACGCTGGGAATGCCCGGTACCCATCTCGCCAGCTTGTAATGCCAATTGTATAGGTTGTATCTCGGAACTAGCTGATGATGAACCTATTGTATCCAATCAAGACCGGCTTACCTTTAAGCCTTCAGCGGCTGAAATAGTGGAGTACACCGTTCCCCATTTGGAATCGGCGGCTTATCCTTTGATCAGTTTTGGACAAGGTTGCGAAGGCGAACCCCTGCTGATGTGGGAAACCATCCGCGAAGCCATTTTAGAAATCCGCAAATTTACCGATAAAGGTTCCATCAACATCAATACCAATGGCAGCAAACCAGATGCGGTGGAAAAATTGTGTCAAGCAGGTTTGAACAGCATTCGGGTGAGTACCAATTCGGTGCAGGAATCCATATATTTGCCGTACTACCGTCCCAACAACTACGAATTTGCCGATATTTTGGAGAGTATTCGCATCATGAATCGCTATGGCGGCTGGACCAGCCTCAATTATTTTGTATTTCCGGGTATGACGGACTCCGTTACCGAGTACGAAGCTTTGCGCGAAGTGATCAAAGATACGGGGCTAAAAATGATCCAGTGGCGCAACTTTAATATTGATCCGGATTGGTATTTGGGTCGAATCAATGTGATGGACACTGGCGAGTTGATGGGGGTAAAAAACATGATGCAAGCGCTACAAGAAGAATTTCCACACTTAAAATACGGTTATTACAACCCTCCGATGGAACGCATCGCCGGAGATTTTGCGCTGGATTTTGCGCATTGATCAAGTTCTTATCGGGTATTTTTTCAATCATTATTGTTCCTTCCAATTATTTTTTAATTTGAGTCGCCGATAAGTTCTAAGAATGAGTCGATAATAAGGTATTAACTTGGACTAGACTAAATTGGTATCTTTTGTTGAATCATTCTTTATCGCCGAGAGGGAATTTTTTTTGAAAAAAAACTCGTTTACATGCCTACTAATCGTCGCAAGTTTTTACAAAAAGCTGCCGCAGCCACTACGCTGATCACTGGCGTATCCGGCAAAACCTGGGCCGCTGATCAGCATCAATTGCTGGAACCCTTTGCTCCTGTCATTACTTCCCCCAATGATACCATCCGCATCGGTCTGATTGGTTGCGGCATCATCGGACATTTTGATGTCGATGCCGCGCTCAAAGTACCCGGGATAGAACTGGCAGCCGTTTGCGATTTATACGACGATCGGTTGGTGCGCGCCAAGGAAGTTTGGGGCAACCAGATCATGACTACCCGCGATTACCGGGAAATACTTCAACGCAAAGACATTGACGCGGTGCTGATTTGTACGCCGGATCACTGGCACGACCGGATCTCGATTGATGCGCTTAATGCTGGTAAACATGTGTATTGTGAAAAACCGATGGTTCACCACATCGAGGAAGGCGCAGCGGTGATTGCAGCGGCCAAAAAAAGCGGTAAAATATTTCAGGTGGGAAGTCAGCGCGCCAGTTCCAGCGGCATCCATAAAGCCCGGGAATGGTACGAAAGTGGCGCGATTGGAGAGATCAATTATGTAGAAGCCGGGATGGATCGCAGTGATTCCCTTGGCGCTTGGAATTATACCATGCCTTTTGACATCGATCCTAAGACCATTGATTGGGATCGCTTCCTGGGCGATGCGCCACGGCGGTCATTTGATGCGGTACGTTTTTTCCGCTGGCGCAATTTTAAAGATTATGGTACCGGTGTGGCTGGAGATTTGTTTGTGCACTTGCTTACCGGGTTGCACGTCATCACCAGCTCCCTGGGGCCCAATAAAATCTACGCTACCGGCGACCTCAATTTCTGGAAAGACGGTCGGGATTCCCTTGATTTGGTAAACGCGCTGATGGAATATCCCAAAACCGATAAACATGCTTCCTTTACGTTTATGACCCGGGTCAATCTGGCCAATGGCGGCGGCGGCGGCGGAACCACTAAGATCGTAGGTTCCAATGGAATGATTGAGATCGGCTGGAACGATATCTCCCTCAAAACCTTGAAACGCCCAACCGCACCGATGTACAGCCCTTATTACGATTCGCTGTTTACCTATTCCAAAGCCGAACAAGAGAAATTCCTTAAGCAATACGACGAAAAATATCCCAAAAACCAATATACGCGGGATGTGGAGTACCAAGAAAAAATCAGCTTCCAGCCAGAAGACGGTTACGATGATCGCGTAGAGCACCTGCGCGTGTGGAGCAATGCCATGCGGGGTCAAGGACAGGTGATTGAGGATGCTGTATTTGGATTGCGGGCTGCTGCCCCTTCGCTAGCTGCTAATTTGAGCGCCGAGCAAGGCAAAGTAGTACATTGGGATCCGGTGGGTTTGAAACTTGTTAAAGTTTAATGTAAAAAACTGAATTAGCAGGGTTGTGGCAGCAAAAACATTTTTTGATCTTGTTAGCTACAACCCTAATCGAATACTAAAAAAACACGTATGACCCAATCTTCTACCAACCAACGATTGTATTCCTTGGATGCCCTGCGAGGTTTTGACATGTTTTGGATCATGGGCGCCGAAGAAATCGTCCACCAAATGGCTAAAGCGACTGGTTCACCCATTTGGGAAGCAGCAGCCAACCAATTTACCCATCCCGATTGGAATGGTTTTCACTTGTACGATTTGATTTTTCCTTTGTTTCTGTTTCTAGCCGGTGTTGCTACCCCTTACTCCGTAGGCCGAGAATTGGAAAAAGGCCAGGCCAAGTCTAAGCTTTTTTGGCGCGTGGTTCGTCGCGGGTTGACATTGGTCGTGTTGGGCATTATTTACAACAATGGTTTGGAATTTAAACCCCTGGCGGACATCCGTTTTCCTAGCGTTTTGGGGCGCATTGGTTTGGCTTATATGTTTGCCAACATCATTTACCTCTACACCAAGGAACGCGCCCAAATGATCTGGGTGGCAGGTTTGTTGTTGGGATATTGGGCTTTGTTGTCCTTCACCTCAGCACCGGGCTTCCCGATGGGCGATCTCACCATGGAAGGCAACTTTGCTTCCTACATTGACCGCTCAATCATCCCTGGACGTTTGCATCTAGGCATACATGACCCAGAAGGTTTGATGAGCACCATACCCGCCATCGCTACGGCTTTGCTGGGGGTTTTGGCAGGTAATGTCCTGAAGTTTAGTCCCCTGACGCAAATACAGAAAGTCCTGCGTTTGGCAGGCGTGGGCGCTGGTTTTTTGTTGTTGGCGCAACTTTGGAATCTGGTATTTCCGATCAATAAAAACCTTTGGACAAGTTCGTTTGTGGCCGAAACAGCAGGATGTAGCTTTTTGCTATTGTCCTTGTTTTACTATATCATCGATGTCAAAGGTTATCGAAAATGGGCATTCTTTTTTGCGGTCATCGGCATGAATTCAATCTTGATTTATATGTCAAGCGTGTTCATCGACTGGGAGTTTACGACCCAAGCCATTTTCAAATGGTTGATTCAAATTGTACAAGATCCGTATAAATTGGTCATTGGCACCATTTGCTATACGGCGGTAAAATGGGCGTTTTTGTACTTTTTGTATCTGAAAAAAACGTTTTTGCGGGTTTGAGTGAATGACGCTTCCGTTGCAAAAGCTATAACGTTATCCTATTTTTCAATTTTTGAAAAAAGTACACCATGTCTGCATATTGGTACAAACCGCTTCTGCTGAGGTGTTTTTGTTTTATGGTTGCCGCTTTTTGCTGGCAAGCAGGTATTGCACAAAAAGTGATTGTGTTGAATGACCTCAGCGGTTTTCAAAATCCTGGATCAAATTGGCATACCGCGGGCGGGGTGCAAGTCAAGTTTCTGGAAACCGATCATTTGGCTTTTAACATGGGCAACGGCATCATCGCCAATGTACCCGAAAAAGCACACAGTGGCAAAGACCTTTTTTCGCAACAACAATTTGGCGATGTTGATCTGGAAATCGATTATCTGATGGCCAAGGGATCCAATTCAGGCATCTACCTTCAGGGGAACTATGAAGTACAATTGTTGGACAGTTGGGGCGTCATCAATCCCAAAGCTGGCGACAATGGCGGTATTTACGAACGTTGGGACGAAGCTCGCCCCGAAGGCCAAAAAGGCTACGAGGGTTATCCGCCAAGACAAAATGTAAGTCGGGCTCCTGGTTTGTGGCAACACCTCAAAATCGTTTTTCAAGCACCCCGATTTGTCAATGGCAAAAAAACGGAAAACGCCCGCATGTTGCAGATAGAACTCAATGGCATATTGATCCATGAAGACGTAGAGTTGTCAGGATCTACACGCGGTGGCGGGGAGGAAAAACCCCTAGGCTCCTTGCGCATTCAAGGAGATCATGGGCCAATGGCGTTTAAAAACCTCAGTATAAAGGCTTATGAGCCAAGCAGACCGGTCGCAGCTGAGGAAAACCAGACTAGGAACTTGGCTGATCCCATCCTGATTACCGCCGAAAGCAACACTACACTCCGCAGTTTTGTCGATATTCCTGGTAATATCCGCGTGACCCACAGCGTATCGGTGGGCAGCCCATTGCAGGTACATTACACTTACGACCAAGATTATGGCTCCATTGCTCAACTTTGGCGGGGCGGATTTTTGGATGCTACACCGATGTGGCACGAGCGGGGAGACGGTTCCTCCAGGCCGCTTGGTTCGGTTCAATATTTTGGTAATCCGGCCTTAACGTTGGCTAAACTTCCGGTTGCCGACGCCCCTTGGCCATTGGATACGGCGGGCAGCGGTTTTAGAGCTAAAGGTTATGTTTTGGATGATCAAGATGTGCCGACGTTTAAATACCAACAAAAAGGCATGATGGTCAGCGACGCCATCAGCGTATCGAGCAATAGCCAAGGCATTCATCGACAAATCAGTCTGTCTGCTGTTGTGGACAACCTGTACATTCGTTTGGCGCAAGGCAATAACATCGAAAGCTTAAGCAATGGGCTTTACCTGATCAATGACCGAGGCTATTACCTGCAATTGGACAAACCTGAGGCTGGTATCGTGATGATTCGCGAAGGAGTAAATGGGCAAAAAGAGCTCATTGTACCGCTAAAACAGTCAATTGGTTACCGCATCCTATTTTAATTTTTTCCACTTATGAAATCCATCAACCCAATGTCACAACTTATAAAAGGTTCCAAGTGGTTTGTGCTGACGAGCATGTTGGTATTTGGCTTTTTTTGCCTTTCCGCACAGGAACCTCCCAAGGAAGAAGACTTTTTCAAAATCTATAAAATGCGGTCGCCCGAAGGCACCATATTGGAAGTAGGCGGTTTGTGTACTTTGCCCAATGGGGATTTGGGCGTTACTACGCGTCGTGGCGATGTATTCATTGTTGAAAATCCGACCAGCCCCCAACCATTTTTTAGAAAATTTGCCAGCGGCCTGCATGAAGTACTGGGGCTAGCTTACAAAGATGGCGCGCTTTTTTGTGCCCAACGCGGCGAATTGACGAAGCTGATTGATACCAACATGGATGGCAAAGCTGATGTGTACGAAACATTTTTTGCTTGGCCAGTATCAGGGAATTACCACGAATACAGTTTTGGTCCAAAAATTGCCCCCGACGGGTCGTTTTTTGTTACCCTCAACCTCGGATTTCGCGATGTGTGGTGGCACCCTGAAAGCTTGGTTCCTTGGCGCGGATGGACGCTAAAAATCCATGAAGATGGCACCTTTGAACCCTGGGCTGCGGGAATGCGATCGCCTTGCGGCATCAGCATGATTGATGGCGAGTTGTTTTATACCGATAATCAAGGTGACTTTGTAGGTTCTGGGAGCATTATGCCCGTAAAAAAAGGCGCTTTCATGGGCCATCCTGCTAGTTTGCGTTGGACAGGGATGCCCAACTCACCGCTGAAATTGACTTCTGAGCAGTTTTTTGCCAAGATGGATCCGCGTATTGAATACGGTGCCGACAGCAAACAAGTGATGCCCCAGAATAAAGTGGATGAAAAATTTATTTCCGAATACGAGATGAAATCCATTTTTCCGGAATTGCAATTGCCAGCGGTTTGGTTGCCCCACGGAATCTATGGCATTTCCACGTCGGAAGTGGTGAAGATACCACCGGGTAGTTTTGGCCCTTTTGAAGGCCAGCTATTGGTTGGTGATCAAGGCCAGAGTAAGTTGATGCGGGTTTTTATGGAAAAAGTCAAAGGCGAATACCAAGGTTGTGCATGGGATTTTCGCAGCGGTTTTCAGTCGGGTATTGTACGCATTGCTTGGGCGAAAGATGGATCCCTTTTTGTAGGAGAGACCAATCGCGGTTGGGGCTCTTCAGGTGAAGCCAATCTGGGCTTACAACGTTTGGCTTGGAACAAAAAAGTGCCATTTGAAATGCAAACTGTAAAGGCCATGCCAGATGGATTTGAAATTGAGTTCACGCACCCGATCAATAAAAAATATGCCGCGGATTTAAAATCCTACGACATTGAACGGTACATTTATAAGTACCACGGGGTTTATGGGAGTCCGCCGGTTAATTTACAGAAATGCGTGATCAAAGGCGTACAAGTTTCCGAAGATGGCAAAAAAGTACGTTTGGCAGTGGACAACCTACATCAATACTACATCCACACCATCACTTTGGAAGGGATTATTGATGCCGAACAAGGGATGCCCTTGTTGCACAACCGGACCTACTACACCCTCAACAACCTGCCCGATGGCGATCCATTGGCGGTAAGTGCGATGACCACGCGGAATATTGCGAAAATAAGCCTTCCTGCAACAAGTAAACCAGCCCCCGCAGCTTCAACTGTGTTGGCAAAAACAGTTGCAGTTCCCAAAACGCCGCCTTCGTACACTTACGAGCAAATGAAGCCATTGCTTACAAAACATACTTGTATTGCTTGTCATAACCCCGATAAAAAAGTGGTGGGGCCGGCTTATGTTGATGTGGCCAAACGCAATTATACGGTGGAAAAAATCATGGAGTTGATCAAAAATCCGCAACCGCAAAACTGGCCAGAGTACGCCACGCCCATGGCTGCTATGCCGCAAGTGCCCAAAGAAGATGCGCGGAAAATTGCGATATGGATCAATTCCTTGGCGAAGAAATAAGGGATGCAGATTTTCGAACGGCTGGTAATTTTTTTAAATCTAAATATCCTGAATGGCAACCTTTTGCAATGGTATACGTAAAAAAAATAATACGGGGAATAAACATACGCCCCAAGGTTTGGTATTAGAGACGCTGTTTAAATTTGATTGATGTAATTCTCTCTAACCCGATACCTAGGTAGAGAAAACAACTTGGTTGGCTAATCTCAGTTGCCAACGCTTAGCAATTCAGGGGAAGAAAAAAAATCTTCCCCTGAAATCGCTTTTATGGTTTACAATACCATTTCCCAGCCTTTTGCATAAGTCCGCGACCAAAGTTTCATGGCGTCCTTGTCGTTGAGGATGTGCCCATTTTTTGGGTCGCAGTGCAAAGTTCTTCCTACACGGTAAGCGATATTTCCCAATTGTGGCAAAAGGGTTGACTTTTGACCTTCGGAAATAGGGCAAGTTGCTTTTACTTTTCCACGAATGGCATCGGCAAAATTGATCAAATGCAAACCATCCAATTGTTCGCCCATCCCGACCGGATTGGTGGCTTCGATGGCTTGGATATCGGTATTGACTTCCTTGATGAGTTTATTGTTCAGGTCGTACACTTTGAAGTCGTCGCCACCGGGGTAGACAATCGTCCCTTTTTCGCCATAAAAAACCACACCACGTCCAGCACCTTCCGATCCATAACCATTACAACTACGACCTTCCCAAGTCATGGCCGTATTGTTGGCAAATTCGTAACTGATGGTTTGAGTGTCGGGCGTTTCCCAGTCGTCTTTGAAGGCAAAACGACCGCCCGCCGAAACCACCTTGTTGGGGAATTCTACGCCCAATCCCCAGCGCATCACATCCAATTCGTGGGTGCCATTGTTGAGCGCTTCGCCGGTACCCCAGTTCCAAAACCAGTGCCAATTGTAATGGATCATGTTGTCTTGGTATGCTTTACGGGGCGCTGGGCCTTGCCATAGTTCGTAATCTAGGTTGGCGGGAACAGGGGCGGGTTTACCAAATCCAATTGTTTTACGGGAATTGGCGTACCAACCCCGCGCAAAATAAATTCGCCCGATAGCCCCATCGTGAAGCAATTGGATCATCTCCTTTACCTTGGGGAAAGAGCGGCGTTGACTGCCCATCTGGATGAGTTTTCCATATTTTTGGGCAGCAGCAACCAGGATTTCGCCTTCTGCGGGATTGTGGGCGCAGGGTTTTTCAACGTATACTGCCTTTCCAGCTTTCACACCCATGAGCGCTGCCGGAGCGTGCCAGTGATCGGGAGCGGCAATGGCGATGGCGTCGCAGTCTTTTTCTTCCAACATTTTTCTTACATCGGTAAATCCTTTGGGTTTTTTACCGCTTATTTTTTCAATGTCGGCAATGGTGCGGCTAAGCACCTTGGCGTCCACATCACAAATGTAGCCGATCTCCACATTGGGAAGTTTGGCAAACGCGCTGGCTAGGAATGCCCCGCGGCTATTGGTCCCCATCACACCCAGGATGATTTTTTCATTAGGCGATCCGGTGAAGGAAAAAAGGGGAGCAGAAGTCAGAACTCCAGCGCTGGCTAAAGCAGCATTTTTGACAAAGGTTCGTCGATTTGACATGGTTGTAGGTATATGGGCGAAGCCATTTTCGCCGCTGTTAATTTGTTTATTGGAACAAAATACAGACTTTTTAGCTCTATCAAGGAGTGAATATAAATGAAAATTTTGGAAATGCTTTTTTGGTTTTTAATACAAGACATTTAAGGAACGGGGACTAAAAAGTCAGGTTTATTGATTTAATTGTGACGAAATGGCGCACTATGTTTGTTTTATATGTCATTTTGGCGCTAAAATTGCCTTGGAACGCGATTTGCAAGTGTAGAGGAAAATAACCCACTGCCATGCTACTACAAAGATTCAA
>JBBRGN010000136.1:0-12599 GCA_038240665.1 Chitinophagales bacterium
ATAAGGCGTATCCTGTTGTACATCAAAACATTGTACAAAATCCTGTAAAGCTTGCGGCACGGTTGTGACATCCTGCACCGGACTTTGCTGCGCTGGTTCTCCCGGCAACTGGGTAGTCATCACCCCATTTTTCACCATAAAACTGGCGATGGATTGCAGTCCGATAAAAGAAAAACACTCCTCCGCGCTACTGAAATCATTGCTTTCCAGCAACACCGGCTGGGTGTAATGATCGCGAACCTTGAGAAAAAGCGACACTGGCGTGATCAGGTCGGCCAGTTGTTTTTTCACCAGGGTTCTGATGGTAATTTTTTGCGTGGTCATGGTAATCATCCCTTGATTTTTAGTAGAGTTTGGTATGCGGTAGTCATTGAGACCAAAAAAAAATCGGCTTGCCAGGTGTCCCAGCAAGCCGATTTTGGATTGTTCTCCAATTAGTAATGGCTTAACCTTTCACCCAGTTATCGAATGAATTGTGCCACCACCAACCTTTATTGATCATTGAAAAATTGTTCATCTTTGTAATTGTTGCTTGTATCTCCACAACGAGCACAAAGATAGGCGTAAAAATTAAATATGCAAGATTTGGGAAAAAATTGTAACTATCTACTTTGTAACCAAAATCAAAAACACCTTAATCATGAAAAACACCATCGCAGTATTTTTCCTCTTTCTGCTCCCTTATTTGGCGCAAGGCCAACAAAGTGCCAGTGCCGTCGAAGCCCTCGAACACCGCTGGATGCAGGCGCTGACCACCCAAGACACCATTTTTCTACAAAAGTACTACCACCCTCGCTTGGTATACACCCATTCTAGCGGCATCGTGGACGACAAAACCACTTGGATGAACAATTTCAAAAAAGGCACGCTCAAGTACCTCAAACTGGAACCGCAATCGATGCGCGTAGACTTGTACCCCAAAATGGCGATAGCCACTTACGGCGCTTCTTTTAGCGTGTTGAACAATGGCTCTCCGCTGGATTTTGACGCCCGGGTAATCCATGTGTATGTACACGAGAAGGAGGGCTGGAAATTGGTAGCCCATCAGACGACGCGGTTGGCGAAGTAAGGGTAAAATGGATTTATACGGATCTTTAATTGGTGAGAATTGAATAACTTCATTCTAGACATAGAAAAATACGATCAAAAATAAATGTAGATGGCTCTTTTTGAATGGGATGAGAAAAAAAATAAAACAAACGCAGAAAAACATGGCATACAGTTTGAAGCAGCAAAGCGGGTGTTTGATGATCCGGATAGGGTTCAATACATCCTAAAAGATTACGAGTATACAACATTATCTTCTGCTACTTGGATAATTTTAGCCAACATGACAATTATTTTGAACCGAAGACCCTCTGTAACCAAATAAAATTCCCGAACACGCCCTAAACCACAAAGTACCATCTAAAAATATAAAATTATGACGGACAACTTTTTTGACTTTATTGGTGGATCAACTGCACAATGGGAAATTACACGAATCGAAACTGGAATTGGCCAACCACTTGATACCGTTTCTCATCTAAACATTATACCAAGTTCTTTGACTTCG
Source organism: Chitinophagales bacterium (assembly GCA_038240665.1). GTDB lineage: Bacteria > Bacteroidota > Bacteroidia > Chitinophagales > Saprospiraceae > Haliscomenobacter. Next base: position 1,556 of record JBBRGN010000136.1, read on the forward strand.
CATAATTCTGGACTATGGACTCTGAAAGGATTTACAAGTAATATACGTTATGCTGAAAAAGAAGAAAAGATAAATTAATTGCCATTCAAGCTGACCTTGGCCGACCAAATGCTGTTTATGCAGCACTTATCCCAATTAAAAAAAAACGAAACTTGATGGACTCATACACAGGACGAGAGAAGAAAAATATTTGAACGTGACTCCCACCATACTGAAATTGGATTAAAGTATTTGCCTGCAATTGCTCGCAAACTTTACCATTGCCGAGATATAGGACAACCATTTGATTTTTTGACTTGGTTTGAATACGCTCCCGAACACGAAGATATTTTTGAAGAACTTGTTGTATCATTGCGAAGCACTGATGAATGGAAATATGTCGAAAGAGAAATTGACATACGACTAAAAAAAGTTTAGCTGTTTAGTGTACCGGAACTCCGTTCCGGTTTGTGTGCCGGAACGGAGTTCCGGTTGTAGTGTGTACCGGAACTCCGTTCCGGTTGATGGCTTAGTAAGCACGGAACGGAGTTCCGTGACACCAGCACGGAACGGAGTTCCGTGACACAAACCGGAACGGAGTTCCGTGACACAAACCGGAACGGAGTTCCGTGACACAGCAGCCTAGCGCAGCAAAACAACTTATCACAAACGAAAATCAACAAAACCATGAAGAACTACATCTTGCTTTTTTTCTCTACATTCATCATTTTTTCCTGCCAAGAAACCGGAAAGAAAGACCCCGAAGCAGCAGCTCGTGCCGCAGATTCTACTGCTATTGCCGCTACGATTCACGGGTTTTACCAATGGTATGACCACAACATCAAAGACCGCTCAAAAGATGTTGATTTTACCAAGGTAAGTGGAAAACACCTGGTATTGGATTTCCCATTATTGGAAAAATATTTATCCAATATCAAAAGCAGCGGATTTGTAAGTGATGACTTTTTAGAAAATGATCGTACCTACTACAGGGCTTGTGAAAAAATCTGGAAAACCGAGGAATACGAAGACGCTCCACAGACCGGGATGGATGCCGATAAGTACTTCTGTGCTCAAGATTACGAACTCGATTATTGGGTAAAATCGCCTGTCCGCGTAACCATAGGCGATACCGATGTAGCAACTGCCACGCTGTACGGCCAATATGTTGGTGACCTCAAAGAAATGAATTTCGAGTTGAAAAAAGAAAATGGCAAATGGCTGTTGACGAATATTGAGTGTGACATGGGCATCGATATCACTAGTTATACCACAGCAGAACAATTGGCGGCATTTTATACGGGTACCTTGCCTTGTGCCGATTGCGATGGCATCGTCACCATGTTGACCCTTAACGCCGATGAACAACAGTCTTTTACTTTGGAGGAAGAATACCAAGGCAAAAAGAGCAAGACAGTTGAATCAAACGGTACTTGGGCGATTGATGGCGATATTGTAACGTTAACAGGGAAATCAAGCGCCACAAAATATCAGCTTATCGATAAAGGTTTGGTGAGCCTCAATAAAGACGGTAGTAAGCGGGACGAAAAATCTGCTGAAAAATTCTTGCTGACCAAAGTGTTGGGAGAATAGCGTGGGGATTTAGGAAAAATCATTTTGGGACACTTCTGTACCTTCAAAATAAAACAGCGATCGGTTTTGCACTGATCGCTGTTTTATTTTTTACCATAATATCAACCTTAAACCAATTTCCAACCTTCGCGATAAGTACGCTTCACAAATTGGTTCGCATCTTCAAAGTTGGTAATGCGCATGTTGGTACCATCCCACAACAGTTTTTTGCGCCCCGGATAGTCAAATCCATTGCGACCACCCGTGCGCGGAACCCGGATATCGTAACTGCGGATCGCTAAGTTGCCCATCAAAATGGATTCGGTAAGCGGGCCGGCAAAGTCAAAAGAAGACGTCAGTGCTTTGTGTTCTGGACTATTAAACCCTGCTTTACAGGCTGCTACCCATGATGCTTGGTGACCGTTTTCCGGCAACACTACCGGAGGAGTACCCGTTACTGGCGGTTTGGGCATCTCCATTTTTTCGCCGTTTTTCTTGTATATCTTAGGTACAGCGCCATAAGTACCGCAGGTCATGATGCCTTTTTTGCCAATCATGATCACGCCATTGGAACCATCTTCATCGCCCATAAATACATCCGCAGGAATCAAATCAGGGTGGAAAGGACGAATACCGCCATCGCTCCAAGTCAGAGTTACTTCCGATTTGTTTTTAGCCGATGCTGGGAATTTTAACTTCACTTGCGATGAAGGCGGACAGCCTTCAGGGATGTATTCTGCAGTCCAGTCTTTGGTGAAAACTGCGCCTACACTGCATTCTACCTCCGATGGATAACCCAATCCCAATACACGATAAGGGGGATCCATCAAGTGACAAGCCATATCACCCAATGCGCCGGTACCAAAGTTCCACCAACCACGCCATTTAAAAGGGTGGTAAGCTGGATGGTATTCTACCGGAGTAGCTGGCCCAATGAACAGATCCCAAGCCAAATCCTTAGGTACTTCCATGGTTCCTTTGGGAACTGGGATGCCTTGAGGCCACACTGGCCGGTTGGTCCACACATATATGGTATGTACCGAACCAATCAACCCTTGATCGTACCAATCAATCATTTGCTTTACGCCGGCGCCTGATGCACCTTGGTTTCCCATTTGAGTCACTACTTTTTGAGTACGAGCCGCCTCAGTCAGGGTGCGCGCTTCAAAAATATCGTGGGTCAATGGTTTTTGCACATAAACGTGTTTGCCCAAAGACATCGCGGCCATCGCAATGGTCGCGTGCGTGTGATCGGGCGTAGAAATTGTCACCGCATCGATGCTTTTTTCTTTTTCCAACATGATGCGGAAATCCTGGTAGCGCGCCGCATTGGGGAATTTATCGACGCTTTTTTTTGCAACTGTCCAATCCACATCACAAAGCGCTACAACGTTGTTTGCATCGTTGTTCCAGGCATTGGCAATGTCGGTAGTACCTTTGCCGCCTGCACCCACGGCAGCCAAATTCAGCTTGTCGCTAGGGGCAATAAAACCTCTTCCCAGTACATGACGGGGAACGATAAAAAAACCGCCGGCGGCCAGCGCGGTATTTTGAACAAATTTCCTACGGGAAAGTGCCATGTTGATGTTATTTTAGGTGCTTAAAAATAGGGAAAACAAAAACAAATTCTTAATTTTTTTATGCCGATTTAAGGTCTTTTATGCCCGAGTTCCTGAATTGGCCGCTAAAAAGCATTAATTTTACGGATAAATCACTCGTCGACCGCCATGAGCCAAAGCAACGAACGTACTTTAAAGGATGTCCTCACCGAACTGATGAACCAGTACCGGCTTAAACAAGGCATCAGCGAATCTAAAATCAATGCTGCTTGGCAACGCATGATGGGGCCTACCATCATCAAACATACGGTGCAAATCCGGTTGGTAAAACGCACCTTGTACATCCTGATCGACTCGCCATCCTTGAAACAAGAGCTTTTTTATGGTCGGGAAAAAATCAAAACCATGCTGAATGAGGAGCTAGGGGAGACCTTTTTGGAAGAGGTGGTTATTAAATGATGAATTAATGCAATATCTTCCAGACCAGTTCTTTGAGTAGGTCGCCTTCCGGCTTGCCCGTTGAATTATAGTCTACGCCTTTGCTCTTAAGGTCGTATTCGCGGAGTAGCGACAAAACTTGCTCGGAGCGCGGTCGGTTAAACAAGCGAGCAGCTTCCCGGTAATCTTTCAAAAAATAAGCCGACCGCAATTCCAAAGCCGCCAATTGATCCTTTTCAGCTTGATTTTGCAAAAAACTAAGCATGTACACCTTACTAAAAAAAGTGTACAACGAGCCGATGACCACCGGAAGCGGATTGCGCCGTGGATTAGCGGCAAAATAGTTGACAATGCGGTTGGCTTTGAGGATGTTGCGTTCCCCTAATGCTTTTTGCAACTCAAACACGTTGAAATCCTTGCTGATGCCGATGGTTTCTTCCACAATCTGCAAATTGACTTCTGCTCCCGCAGGTAGGTTGATCACCAATTTGTCCAGTTCGTTGACCACCTTTGATAGATCTGTCCCCAAATATTCGGCAATCAAATGGGCAGCATCCGATTTGATGCTGATTTTTTTTCCTTTTAAAAAATCCTGAATCCAATCGGGTACCTGGTTGTCGTACAAGCGTTTGGCTTCAAATACCACACCTTTTTCCTGGATGGCTTTGCCAAATTTAGAATTGAGGTTGTACTTACCATTTTTATGACAAATTACCAACAGCGTAGAGGTCAAGGGTTTTTCAACATAAGTCTGCAATTCCTTGAGTGTCTTCATATCCTGCGCTTCCTTGATGATCACCACCTGGCGCTCCGCCATCATGGGGTAGCGCCGGGCAATGTCCAACACCGTGAGGTGATCTGTGTCTTTTCCGTACAGGATGGTTTGGTTAAAAGCGCGTTCGCCTTCATTGAGCACACCATCTTCAATGCGATCGCTGATGGCGTCGATGAAATAAGACTCCTCCCCATGTAAAAAATACACGGGGCGGTATTCCTTTTTTTTCAAAGATTGCTGTAGTTCTTGGAAGGTCATGCCGTCACCAATTCTTTGATTGCCTCAATCCATTTGGGGTTATTGTTTAAGCTGGGAACCAAATCAACTGTTTCGCCGCCCATCTCATGGAACTCTTCCTGGTATTCGGTGCTGATTTCCACAATGGTTTCCAAACAGTCGGCAACAAATGCTGGACTAAAAACCAGCAGCTTCTTCGCCCCTTTTTTGGCCAATTCTTCCAATACTTTGATGGTATAAGGTTGTACCCAGGGATCAGACCCCAGGCGGCTTTGATAGCAAGTGGTGTAGCGGCTGGGATCCAGATTTAACTTGGCAGCAATGAGCTTGGCGGTAGCATGGCATTGTGCCGAGTAGCAAAACTGGTTTTTTTCAGAAACCGCTTGACAACACTCCGCTGATTGCAAACAATGGTTACAGGAATCGGCTTTTTTCAATTGTCGCTGGGGCAACCCGTGAAAACTGAATAAAATATGATCATAACTATCAATATCAAACTGTCGAGCGTTTTCAACAAAAACATCGATCATGGGTTCGAAATCGTAGTAAGAGTTGATCATCCGCACGCTAGGAATAGCTTGCTCTTTGCGCAACAAACGCATGACTTCATCCAGTACGGAACCCGTGCTGGCCGAGGCATACTGCGGGAACATAGGGAATACAATGATTTCCGATACCTGATTCGCCAATAGCTTTTTCAAAGCTGACTCGACGGAGGGATTTTGGTACCGCATGCCCAATTCTACCTGATATTCATCCCCAAGGAGATTTTGCAAAGCTTTGGCTACCTGTTCCCCATAAAATTTCAAAGGTGAGCCTTCGGGCGTCCACAATTGTTTGTACAGTTTCGCGGATGAGCCCGAACGAAACGGGGCAATAATGCCGCGTACCAATAAGAATCGAGCAATCCAGGGGACATCAATCACCCGAGGATCCATCAAAAACTGTCCTAAATAGCGCCATACTGAATTCCGTGAAGGATCATCTGGAGTACCCAAGTTGATCATCAAAACACCTTTTTTGCCCTTAGTAGCCATACTCATCTTTATTTGTAATTCTGAAACGAATCTACAACACCATTCTGGGTATGTAGTTTATTTTCCAGTCAAATCCGTGTCAAATCGCCAAAGCTTGGTACTTTTGGCGTTCAAAGTAGAAAAAATGAAAAAACCGCTTATTTTGGTTACCAATGATGATGGCATCGTTGCCCCTGGTATCCGCGCGCTGGTAGAAGTTGCAAAAATGCTGGGGGAAGTGATCGTGGTAGCGCCCGATTCACCGCAATCAGGTCAAGGGCACGCCATCACCATTGAACACCCCCTCCGTTTGTACAAAGTTAACATGTTTGAAGGAATTGACGCTTACGAATGTTCCGGCACTCCTTCAGATTGTGTCAAACTCGCCAAAAGCGTATTGCTCAAGGATCGCAAGATCGATCTTTGTGTATCGGGTATCAATCATGGTTCCAACGCCTCAATCAACATCATTTACTCAGGCACCATGTCGGCAGCGATGGAAGCTTCGATGGAAAAAATCCCGTCAATTGGGTTTTCTTACCTCGATTATTCCATGGAAGCCGATTTTGAACAAATCAAACCCTTTGTACAAAAAATAATGGAGTATGCCCTGACCAATGGCATGGAAAAAGGCAATCTCCTGAATGTCAATCTCCCCAAAATACCTGCATCCCAGATCAAGGGGATTAAAGTGTGTCGACAAGCAGATGCGCGCTGGGTAGAAGACTTTGTTGAAGCCCGAGACCCCCGCGGTCAAAAATACTACTGGCTTTCTGGCCGTTTTGTGAATGAAGATACCGCTGAAGATACCGATATTTGGGCCTTAGAAAATGGCTACGTTTCGGTGGTACCTTCCATGCATGATTTGACCAATTATCCTGCGCTGCCATCTTTAAAATCTTTAGAAGCCATAACTACACAAGTATGATAGTGGCTAAAAACGCAATTTGGGTGGGCGTAATAGCCGGCGTATTGGTTCCATTTGTAGGCTACGCTGTTTTGCTCATGTCGTCAGAATGGCTGGACGCCGCCCTCGAAGCTTACAAACAAAATAAGGTATCACTTATTGACACCAATACCTTGCTGTTGCTGGCTTTGTGTACCAATTTAATCCCCTTTCACCTTTTTGATCGCAACCGACTACGACAGTCGATGCGCGGGGTGATGTTGGCTACCCTTTTGTTGGGCATAGTCTGGGTAATTTTTTATGGCCTAACGCTTTAAGCAAAATCGATGAAGTACTACCTCATAGCCGGCGAAGCATCTGGCGACCTTCATGGTTCCAATTTGATCAAGGCCATTCGCCAACAAGATCCTGCGGCGGAATGCCGAATTTGGGGTGGCGATTTGATGGAAGCTGCTGGCGGCGTACTGGTGAAGCATTATCGAGATCTCGCTTTTATGGGTTTTGTGGAGGTAGTACGCAACCTGCGCACCATCATGCGCAACATTGCTTTTTGCCAAAAAGACATTCAGGCGTATCAGCCGGATTGTTTGGTGCTTATTGACTACCCGGGGTTCAATCTTCGGATCGCCAAATGGGCCAAACCGCTGGGGTTCAAGATCGTTTATTACATTTCTCCCCAAATTTGGGCCTGGCATACCAGTCGCGTGTATGAGATCAAAAAAAATGTGGATCGGATGTTGGTCATCCTGCCCTTTGAAGCTGAATTCTATGCCAAATACGACTATGCCGCCGATTTTGTCGGGCATCCCTTGCTCGATGTAGTCACGCACTACCAACCCGCTCCTGATTTTTACACCCGCAATCAAATCGACTACAAACCGATTATTGCTCTGCTCCCCGGCAGTCGCCGACAAGAAATCAGTCGGATGCTGGATAAAATGCTGGCCATGGCGCCTCTGTATCCACAATACAATTTTGTTATTGGTGCTGCTCCTTCGATGCCCTTGGCTTTCTACGAAGATATACTCCAAGAACGCGCTCAACCCAGCAATGTATTCATTGTTCAAAAACAAACCTACGACTTGCTCTCGCAGGCCCATGCTGCATTGGTGACTTCGGGAACTGCTACTTTAGAAACCGCACTTTTCAAGGTACCCGAAGTGGTCTGTTACCGAGGCGGAGCCCTCTCCTACTGGATCGCCCGACGATTGGTGGATGTCAAATACATCTCTTTAGTCAATCTCATTGCTGATCAACTCATCGTAAAAGAGCTCATCCAAAACGATTTAACCATTCCCAATCTCCAACAGGCTTTTGCTGAAATCCTAGAACCGATACAGCGCGCTAAAATCCTGGAGGGTTATGCCTTTTTACATGCCCAATTGGGACAACCTGGAGCTTCTACCCGTGCTGCAACCTTGATTCTGCAGACTTTCCAGTGATTTTTTTTATTTTTTTCTGATTTTCAAGCCGAAACTCATCAGATATTCATGCCATAACTGTTCATGTCCTCGTTTTTTTTCAGTACAAAAGTACCTGATTTTCAATGCGTTTTGCATCACTTTATAAAAAAAATACAACTTTTATACATTTGTATATCAACTTTTTAAATCGATTCCCGTACATATTAGAAGATTTTCACATTAATATTTTTTACTAATTATTAAAAATAACTATATTTGCACCAGTTACAACGAAAGTGTGCGTTTGTACTGGTTCGGACTCGCTAGCGCGCAAAGTGCTAGAATGAGGGTTCCTCAAGCGCTCTTACCTTAAATTGTAAACGACTTCTAACCCTTTAATAGCTCTAACGCTGTAAATTTCAACACGATTCTAACGCTGTTTAATTATTTGGGAGCATGTTTTGGTTACAAGACATATTCCAAACGCTGTAGCGCGGTTCTAACGCTGTAACGCGATCTAACAACATTTTTTCAAGACTGGTTTTTCTATTTCGGTAGGGTCGGCAGACCTTATACCCCTTTATGTCTCGCGGCTTTGCGGCTGCTGAGAGCTGGCCATTGTCTGCCTATTTCTCTGCTATTTTCATGCTGAGCGCTGTCATTTAGCGCCCATTAGCTACTGCTTTGCCGCTTTTCAGGAGCGGACAGTGATGCGTATAACAATGTATTCGCAACTCTACTACAATTTCAAATTTTCACAAATACATTACTATGAAACATTTACAAAACTTGACATTGGATGCTGCACCACGCAAAAGCAGCGTAGAAAACATCATTTTGGTTGCTCTATTCGTATTAGGCGGACTGGGGATGTACTTTTTGTTTGGCGCCAATTCCGTAAGCGATGCCAAGCCACAACGGCCAGTATCAGAAGCGAGAGCGCAACAAATGTCCAATTCCAGCGAATTGGTAAGAAAGTAAGAGGCAGAAACGCTGCTCAGACGGTCAATACTTGAACATTAGGAATGCCTAGTATATAGGCTAAGCATTCCTAATATTCAGTTGAGCGAGGAAACCTTTTTGGTTTCTGTTCGTTAGGAAATAACATTGTTTGAACGAAAAACAACAAACATGAAGCAGTTACCTATACTTCTTGGTCGCTCCGCATTTGGAGTTTGTAGCTATCTGGGAAAAAAAATGGGCTTATCCACTGACGTAGTAAGACTCAATTTTATTTATGCCAGTTTTGTTACCTTAGGCTCGCCAGTCATTTTTTATTTAGTCTTGGCTTTCTGGATTAATATCCGCAAATACATCAAAGGCAACCGGGTGACGGCAAAAACTTAAGGCCTTACTCTTGAAAAACGAACTGTAAGATGTTTGCACCCATTTTTAAAGCTTGCAACCGTACTTCTTGCGGGTCGTTGTGTACATCTTGATCTTCCCAACCATCGCCCAAATCGCACTCGTAAGAGTAAAAACAAATCAGCCGTCCTTTCCAGAACAAGCCAAAACCTTGAGGGGGCTTGCCATCGTGTTCATGTATCTTGGGTAAGCCATTGCGAAATTCATATTTTTGGTGATAAATGGGATGATTAAAAGGCAACTCGATGAATTCCAACTCCGGGAATACCTTTTTCATGGATACCCGAATGTAAGGATCAATGCCATAATTATCATCAACGTGCAAAAAACCACCTCCGATTAAGTATTGTCGTAGATTTTCCGCATCCAAATCAGAAAAAACGACGTTTCCGTGTCCCGTCAGGTGTAAAAAAGGATAATTGAACAATTCAGGGCTCCCTACCTCGACCGTCGCATAATCTGGGTCAAAGCTGGTGCTGAGGTTTTGATTGCAGTATTTAGCCAAGTTGGTCAGCGAAGTGGGGTTGGCATACCAATCACCGCCACCACTGTATTTCAGCAATGCTAATTTCAATCCCGCTGGTGGGGCTGATACCGTTGGGGTTTTCCAAGGCATCAAGCCGATCATTAATAGCAACATCCACATATTTCATTGATTTAGATCCTAAAATTACAATTCATTTAACAAGGCAATCGTGTGCACTGCGGCAACTCCAGCAGTCTCAGTACGCAAGCGACTGGTTCCCAAACTGACCATGGAATAGTCGTTTTTTTGGGCCAACTCTACTTCGTCTGGAGCAAAATCGCCCTCAGGGCCAATTAAAATGATTGCATCGTTTCCAGGTACATATTGTTTTGACAAGGCCTCTGCGGGCGGTTGATCAATATAGGCCATAAATTTTTGGGTTTCGGCTGGAAAAGATTTTTTCAAAAAATCATTCAATCCAATTGCTGGATAAAACTGTGGCAAAAACGCTTTCAGAGATTGCTTCATTGCCGCTAAAATCACTTTTTCGAGGCGATCTGGGCGTAAATTATGTCTCTCGCTGTGCCGGCACCAGATGGGTATGATGGAATCTACGCCTATTTCAGTGGCTTTTTCCAAAAACCATTCCAAGCGGTCTAAATTTTTGGTAGGTGCAATGGCCAAATGTAGCTGATGATTGGCTCGAGCAGCAAAATGTTGGCTTTCTTCGACGCTGATCTGCGCTTTGCGTTTGTCCAGTTGAGTGATTACACCTCGGTACCAACCCCCTTTTCCATCGGTGAGTAATACTGTATCACCTACTTGGTAACGCAAAACCGTTAAATGGCGCAGTTCATCATCTTCCAGAACTGCCCAATTTTCAGAAATATGTGAAGAAAAGAATAAATTCATCATCAAAAATTAGCGGTCTGCCGATCAAAAAGCTGAAATTATCTTAAATCAGCGTACTTTTGAGTCTTTGGTAAAACCCTGGTTCGCAAAAGGACGTTAAGTTGAACAACCGATTTTAATCCAAGCTTGTTTTAGCTTTTTTGTTCCCTGGCGAAATCTACGTTTTTTGCTGGGAAAATTAAAAATTCAAAAACATCCTGAATAAAAGAGTTAACGCAACAATAGACTAATTGACTTGAAAAAAACTTTTTTTGAACTCAATAGTTAACTTGGTGCAAGCTCCAATAACAAAAGTAAAAAACTGAAACACATTTATGGGATATTTGATCATGGCAGGGCAATTGATATTGAGCCTGTCTATCCTTATCGTTCTTCACGAGTTTGGTCATTTTGCTCCGGCGCGTTGGTTTAAGAC
>JBBRGN010000137.1:0-12586 GCA_038240665.1 Chitinophagales bacterium
GGTTGATCAACCATACACCCAAAACCAGGCTAACCACAAAAACAGACGCTTCGCCTAAGATCATGTACTCCTGACGGCGGTATTGATCGGATAAGTTTTGAAAACTGGTAGAAGCATAAAATTCCTCATCGGTTTGTACCAAACCTTCTGCGACCATACCAATGCGCATGAGATCGCGTTTGGCGCTAAACGCGTCGCGGTTTTTGGTAAACAAAAGAATCGACCACCATCCAAAGGCCATCATCATGTAAGCGATGACGGCGTAGGAAAGCAGGCGCAATTGTATGTTTTGGCGATTTTCCAATCTTCATTATGCTTTAAAAACGACATCCAAAGCGGCACAAAAAGCTTCGTAGGCTTGACCTAGGTCTTCTTGGGTATGAGCAGTAGAAACAAAACCTACCTCGTATCCCGAAGGTCCCAAGTAAACCCCGCGCGTCAATAGCTCCAAATGCAGCACCTTGAATTTACTCATGGTGTTGGGATCGATTTGATCAGCTGCTTGGATGTGTTCGCGGGAGAAGGCAATCCAGAACATAGAACCTACATGAGGAAAAGTAACCTCGTAGCCCTGATCGTCGCAGTAATCTTGTAGTTGTTGTACAAAAAGCGTGGTTTTGGCACCAAGTTCTTCATAAAAACCAGGTCGCAAGGCCAAATGTAATGCTGCATAACCCGCCGCCATCGCCACCGGATTTCCAGATAATGTTCCTGCCTGATAAACGGGGCCATCGGGCGAAATACTGGCCATGATTTCATTGCTAGCACCATACGCGCCTACTGGCATGCCTCCGCCAATGATCTTACCAAAAGTGATGATATCGGGTTTGACTCCGTATAGGCCAGCTGCTCCTTCAAAACCTACCCGGAAACCAGAAATGACTTCGTCAAAAATCAGGAGGACATTGTGCTTGTAAGCTTTAAGTCGCAAGCACTTTAAAAAAGAGACGTCTTGTAGCAACAGTCCATTGTTCGCGGGAATGGGTTCAATAATGATGGCAGCTATATCATGTCCGAATTCTTCGAGCGTAGCTTCCAGTTTTTCCCGATCGTTGAGGGGAAGAACGATGGTTTCCTTAGCAAAAGATTCCGGAATACCCGCAGAAGTACTTTCCCCAAAAGTGACCAATCCAGAACCCGCTTTAACCAACAGAGAATCGAGGTGGCCATGATAACAACCTTCAAACTTGATGATCTTATTTTTGCCCGTATAACCTCGCGCCAAACGTACCGCCGACATCACCGCTTCCGTACCAGAACTGACAAAACGCAATTTTTCCAAATACCGGTGGTTGCTTAGAATGAGGTGGCCAAGTTTCAATTCTAATTTGGTCGGTGCACCAAAAGAAACACCATTGCTCACCGCTTCGAGGATGTGTTCGCGGATAAATGGGTGATTGTGTCCGTGTAAAAGCGGACCCCAGGAACAACAGAAGTCAATGTATTCGTTGTCGTCTTCGTCCCAGATCCGTGATCCATCCCCTTTTTTGATGAACAAAGGCGGACCAAAAACCGACTTAAAAGCCCGTACAGGCGAGTTGACTCCGCCGGGGAAATAGGTTTTTGCTTCTTCAAAAAGTTCCGCTGAATGAGTGCGGTTATGAACAGTAGTGCTTGTTTCCATGTGCTAACCCAATGATTTTAAAACAAAGATAAACCAAAAAAGGCAGTAGTAGAAAAATGGGGTGTAAGCGCTGTGTCAAAGTTTGAGGATGATCACTAAAGTATCAGATTTCAGGGATTACCAACAAATCCTTTTACAAACTAGCGTTAGTTCAGAATTCCCGCTATATTTATGCTGGATTTGCTGGGAAGAGACCGAAGACATTGGTTACTTTAGCAGAACAAAATGGAGTTGGCGGGGATGTATTTTGCTCTTTTCGCCCTTTCCAATCTCTTGTTAAACCTCAAATGAAAGAACATGCAAGTTGACGTAGGCACACATATCGCAGAATTGCTTTTTGAACATGATGTCGTCCATATCCCGAGTTTGGGCGGGTTTGTAAGCCAATACAAACCGGCTGGCGTAGACCAGATTCAAGGCAAAATGTTGCCGCCGTCCAAGCAAATCACTTTTGACGAAAATTTACAAGTCGACGATGGATTGCTTACCGAGGCTTTGCGACAGCGGTACAGTCTTTCTTTAATGGACGCCAGTCAAGTGGTGGAACGCTATGTCAAGCAGGTTCAGGACTCTTTAGAACGCAAAGAAATCGTGCAGATTCCTAAGGTTGGCCGCTTATACCGAGACTTTGAAAATTTGATCAAATTTTTACCTGATACCACCAATTTTAATACAGAAGCATTTGGACTCCCCGAAGTACATGCTTATCCAGTTCCTCGGCAGGAGCCAATAGAAGCTGTACCAAAATCAACGGCTGCTCCTGTAGCTAATAAAACGGAATGGAATTGGTGGTATCCAGCTTATAATTGGGTGCAACAAAACCTTACGCTCGTAGGGGTTGGCGTAGCCATAGTGCTGACTTTATTACTGATTTTGCGTTTTTTACCCAATCTATCGAATCAGAATCAAAGCATCGTTCAAGACACGCCAAAAATCAATATCATACCACCAGATACCGAGGACAGCCCTCTAGATGATGGCCCGCTTGATTATCCTTCTGATAATACGGCTGATTTGGAGCAAAAAAAATCAAGCCAACCGAAATCAAATACCAATTCAGCCAATGAGTTGAAGGACACAAAAAGCAACATCATTGATTTGACGCGGACAACTTCGCCAAAATCGGAGACAATGATTGGACCTAAAAAGAAACCAGCGCCCATTAAGCAGGAACCAGCTCCACCCGCGGTGGATGAGCCCCGCATCGCTCCAGGACAAAAAGTAGGGATAATTGCCATCGGTTTGTTCAAAGATAAAGTAAACGTTACCAAATTGTTACAGCGGATCAATGAAGCAGGTTACGAGCCTTTTATCCAAAAATCAGCTGCGGGTACGCGGATAGGAATTCAATTTCAATATGACCGACCAGCAGATGTGGATGCTAAATTGGCACAGGTGCGAAAGAAATTTGAAGCTGGAGCTTTTGTATTGAAACGCTAAGGGCTTATGTTGCGCACTGTTTTTTTTCAACTACTCAGCCATTACACCACTGACAACAACCAGATGGAGTCATTGTGGACGGAAATCCATGCCCTACATACCCATAAAAGCCGCCATTACCATACCTTAGATCACCTGGATCGACTGTATACGGAATTGCTCCATTTACAAGGACAAATTGCCGACTGGGATTGCTTGCTGTTTTCGTTGTTTTATCACGATTCGATTTACAATGTGTTGAAAAACAACAATGAAGAAAAAAGCGCCCTTCTGGCCGAAAAACGGTTATTGGCTTTAGCTGTACCCATTACCAGCATTGAAAAATGCAAACTCCAGATCCTGTCTACAAAATCTCATCAAGTCAGCCAAAATAACGACACCAATTTTTTTACCGATGCGGATCTTTCTATTTTAGGCCAGGATGGGGAAGTCTATGCTGATTATTGCCAAAAAATAAGAAAAGAATACGCCATTTATCCCGACTTGGTCTATTTTCCTGGTCGAAAAAAAGTCCTACAGCACTTTTTAGCCATGGATCAAATCTACAAAACACCCGCTTTTTATGAGCAATATGAGGAGCGCGCGCGGGACAATATGCAGCGAGAGCTAGACGCTTTTTAACGATTAAGGGCTACCCAAATGCCATTTGGATAGCCCTTAATAATCCAAACCTAATATCAATCCTTTTTAACCTCAGTCTCCGTCGTAGCGTTATTGATGGTGTTTCCAAAAAATACCGCATTCAAAAACAAGCGATTCGTACCCCACCAGTGTGCTCGGAAGTTGGGATTATCAGCCATGAAAATCACTTTGCCACTGCCAGCGCTGCTCACCACTATACCCGCAGAATTGGGTGCCGAACCTGCTAATTTGCTGTTTACATAGCCGCTCATTAGCGGACTAGAAGTGTATAGCAATGGCGTGGCATAAGGATTTTTAGCAGGTTCCAAAAAGATATCACTGTCGCGGAAAACCGGAATGCGGTTGCGGTGCAACCCAAAACTCAAGGGGTGCGACAGATCCAATTCGGCCTCGAAGATGGTACCCGGAATCTCTAATGCGCCAAAATCCTCATCCCATTGGCCATAAGGACGACGCGGTTTGGTTTTATCTTTGTCCTTATCCTTGTTTTCGCGGACTTCTACATAGCCTATGCCTTGGTTCTTGAGCCAGGTAACTGCCCGCTGGATGGCGATTATAGTACCGCCGCCATTGACCCATTCTTTCAACCGGGCTACGCCGCCGGAAGGAATGGTATTAAATGCGCCGTCGCCCATTACGATCACATTGTAACGACTGAGGTTGTAACGGCCTAAATCATCGGCTTCAACTTTGGACACTGGCATATCAAAACGCTGATCAAGCAGATGCCAAGCTTCTCCAGCCGTGCCGGGCGATATGCCTTCGCCGACAAGAATCAAGACCTTTGGCTGTCGCAAATTCGCAAAACCATTGCTTCCCAAATCAATACCGCTTGGCGTTAGACCCGTTCCTACAGCATCAATGACCACGCCGTTGTTTTTAGCAGCTTCCTGCACCCATTGAAAAACCTGGTTGGGATTTGCAACTTGGTTCTGAGCCGTAAGCATGATTGTTCCTGGCGCATAGGTTTTTCCATTGAGCGTCAGGTTTTCCATGGCTACTTTGGTTCTTAATCCCTTACTTTGTAAGAAATGCAAGGCTTTGGGGGCAAAGTAGTTGTCCCACTCCATAAGATAAGCATAAGCACTTTGTACTGGCAAGGCAACAGCGATCCGTTCATGACGAGGGCCTTCAATTTTTGCTCCAAACACTTTGTTGTCCAAACCTTTGCGTTGTAAGGCGGCATAAGGTAAATTGAATGCCAAAGGCAGCCCCCAAGCAGAGATGTCGTAAAAAATACTATCCTGAAATGTAGTGGAGGATTCAAAAATTCCCCTGATGAGCCGGTATTGGGCTTGCTCCGTAGGAACGACAAAACTAGAACCAGGTTCAAAATTTTTTCCATCTACCGTGACCTTGGCACCTAAAGCATGGACATCAATTTGGTGGCGGCGCAAAATTTCTACCAGCTGATCCAAACGTGCAGGATCATAAGTATCGCCAAATACATAACCTGCCCGAGCGTCAGCTTTGGCTTCTTGAGCAGCGGTCTGGAAAAAAGTACGTTGAAATTCCAGTAGCTCTTGTCGCAGTTCCACGGCAGCTTGATGGGTGGAAAACGCAGTTTGCACTTGATTGCGAATGGTAAAGTGAAAAGGCAGGGGCCCGTTGGGCGTTTCTTGCAAATGTCCGCGGGAGCTAGCTTGCTCAAACAGGATTCCAATACAACCATTCGCATCAGGAAAAGTGGAGCCTTTTCCGTAATAAAAATCATCATAACCCTCTTGGGAGTAGTAAAGGGAACCAATTTTGTCGAGGTTCTTGGCGTGAAACTGACCAATTTTTGCCGTTAGTTCTTGATTGCGTAGCGGTGTGATGGGGTTGACCCGTGAAGGTACACCGGGCATAAAAAAGAACGAGGAGTTGGTACCCATCTCGTGATGATCGGTGAGGATGTTGGGTTTCCATTCGTGAAATAATTTAGCGCGACCCCTTGATTCTGGGTGCGCACCGCTCAGCCAGTCGCGGTTTAAGTCAAACCAATAATGGTTAAATCGACCACCAGGCCAAGCTTCACTGTATTCGCGATCTTGCGGATCGCCAGTTAGGTTTTTGTTTTTATGCTGATTGACCCACGAGGAAAAACGTTGAAACCCATCCGGGTTAAAGCTGGGGTCAAAAATGATCACCACATCATTGAGCAGTTTGTCTACTTCAGCACTCATCCCAGCTGCCAGGTAATAAGCCACTAAAGGCGCAGCATTCCCACCACTGGGTTCGTTGCCATGGATGCTAAATCCTTGATAAATAACCAAGGGCATATTGGTTAAATTGGCTTTGCCGGATTCAGCGGGGTTGGTCAGCGCTACGTGTTGCGCCTTGATGGCGTCAATGTTTTGGAGGTTTTTTTCCGCGCTGATCGTCAAATGAATTAAAGGACGACCTTCGTAAGTACGACCAAATTCCGTCAATTTTACCCGAGAGGAAGTTTCGGCAAGTTTGCGCATGTAAGCAATCAGTTGATCGTGGCTGATGTGCCATTCGCCAATCTGATAACCCAGAAATGCCTCTGGAGATGGGACCTTGGGATCGTAGGAGATTTCAGGTAGGTAATAACTCAAGGGTACTTTTTGTGCCGCTACTTGAGCTTGACCGAGGAGTATAAAAAAAAACAGCAACAGAATGTTTCTCATGATTTGTGCTTTAATAGGCTTCGGGCTAAAATAGCGAAACCAATTAAAGGGACAGTCACAAATCGACCGAAAACCATTTTGTTGCTGTATTTTACCGGAATTGGCGCTGTAATGACAAGTCTAGCCCCCATCACTTTTGCGCAAGGTTCTATTCCGTCACATCCGAAAACTGCACGCCATTGGCACTAACTACCAATACCTGGCGCAAATTTTCGCCATCAGCATTGGTCACTTTTAAGATGTAACGACCATTTGGCAATTCCTTCAAGTTTAAGTTGGTCTGGTAACCATTGTGTTTGACAATCACTTCTTCCAAGAGTTTTTCTCCAGCAAGCGATTCAACGGTTACTTGAGTCCTGGATTTTTGTAGGTTAGCCAATTGCAGTTTGATGATTTTAAAATCGGTCATACTGGTACGCATGATGATTCTGTCATCGGCGGAAATGGATTTGGCAGCGACTTGCAACATCGGCAAAGCCAGTAAAAGCAACATTACGATACGCTTCATAACAACAGTGGGTTTTAATGATGAAAAATGTTTCGGGTGAAAAAGAATAATTTCTAAGGAATGAGTCGATAATAAGGTATCAAATTAGACTAGGCTATTTTGTTGTTGAATCATTCCTCATGTCAGGTGAAAAAGAATAATTTTAAAATTATCGGTTTTGAAAATTGAATAAAATCATAACCGACCAATGAAGTTATTCATTAGACCAATAGACACTCTTGCTGGTTCCAGGTTGCGCAAAGCCATTAAATGGATGCCTTTTTTTGATTTTTTAACTATAAAAGCCCTCTAATCATTTGGTTTTTTGATTTTTGTACTAATTTAATATTGTATTTTAGATTTTTTGTTCTAAATTAGTGCGCAAGCTTTTGGCCGCTCTATTTCCTTGGAGATAACAATTTGCACTTCATTTTTTACCGAAATTACTTTACTAAAATGAAACCGACCAAACAGCGGATCCTAGACGCCGCAGTTGAGTTGTACAATAAGAAAGGGGTCAATAATGTCACCCTGCGCGATATTGCCGCTGAACTGGGCATCAGCAGCGGCAACTTGGCTTACCATTTTCCAAACCAAGATTTTATCATCGAAGCTGTTTTTCGGCAAATGGAAAAAGAAAGGGAAGAGATCCTGATGGGGGTTCAACAGATCCCTTCTTTTGAAAACATCAACCACCAGATTTTACCGCTACTCACCATGGCGCAGCATTACCGCTTTATATACTTGGACAGCGTCCATATCATTCGCAAATATCCTTCGATTGCGGTATTGCAACAGGCCTATTTTGAAAATTCCATTCGCTATGTCAAGGCCGTCATTGATTTGTCGGTGGGGATCGGTAATTTAAAACCAGAGCGTTTAGCTGGCCAATACCAGCGCTTGGCACATACCGTATGGATGTTGATGAACTTCTGGCTGGAACAATTGACGCTTCGCGGATTGGAAAAATTGGAAGTTGAAGAGGTGCGGCAGCGCATCTGGGATTTGGTTTGGCCGCTTTTGACTGAAAAAGGCGTTCATCACTTTCAAAAACTAAGAGCCGATGCGCCCATTGAAATCGAAGATTAATCCGCTTAGTTCTCAATACCAGCGTAACCTGGAGGGCATGCACGCCTTGATCCGGGAATTGCAATCCAAGTTGCAACAAAGTCTTTTTCAAGGACAAGAAAAACACCTGGCCAAAGCGGCCAAAGAAGGCAAATTTCCCGCGCGTACCCGTTTGGAATTGACTCTTGATCCCGATAGTCCATTTTTGGAGTTATTGCCTTTGGCTGGTTTGGGCGGCAAAGGATTTGGCCCGGGCGGCACTACCGTTGGCGGGATTGGCTTAGTGAACGACCACCTGTGCATGGTGATCTCCAATGTGGGAACCAATAAAGGCGGCGCAGTGGATTATGCGACGTTGCAAAAAAGCTTACGCCTAAGCGAGATCGCTTTTGAGAACCACCTGCCAGTCATTAACTTGGTGGAATCAGCGGGCGCCAATTTACCAGAGCAACACCTGATTTTTAACTATGGCGGCGCTAGTTTTCGGGAAATAAGCCGTCGTTCAAAAGCGGGACTGCCTACTATTTCGGTGGTTTTTGGCAACAGTACAGCTGGTGGCGCTTACGTACCAGGGATGTCTGATTATGCCATTTTTGTAAAAGGCAATGCCAAGGTCTTTTTGGCCGGTCCTCCGCTCGTAAAAATGGCTACCAATGAAATCGTTGATGATGAGACCTTAGGCGGGGCGGAAATGCACAGTCGAATTTCGGGCGTAGCCGATTACCTGGCTCTAGATGAGCTGGACGGTATTCGACTGGCCCGTGAAATTATCGGCCGCTTGCCAAAGTCTACGCCACAGCACCCCCCAACGGAAAAGGTCGATGCGCCCATGTATGCCTCAGCAGAAATCCTGGGAATTATTTCTCCAGATATCCGCAAGCCATTTGATGTCCGTGAAATCATCGCCCGAACGGTTGATGGTTCGCGTTTTTCAGAATTTAAACCCGAATGGGGGACAACCTTGGTTACTGGTTTTGCTGATATCCACGGTTACCCGGTGGGGATTATCGGCAACAATGGCGTACTTTTTTCTGATGCTGCCAACAAAGGCGCTCATTTTATCCAATTGTGCAATCAACAGAACATTCCCCTCCTTTTTTTCCAAAACATCACGGGCTTTATGGTAGGCAAGGATTATGAGCAGGAGGGCATCATCAAACATGGCGCAAAACTGATCAATGCAGTTGCAAATAGCGAAGTACCAGCCATCACCATCATGATCGGAGCTTCCTATGGCGCTGGAAATTATGCGATGATGGGAAGGGCCTACCAACCACGGTTTTTATTCAGCTATCCGAATATAAAAATTGCGGTGATGGGCCCCGAACAATTAACGGGAGTAATGGAAACCATACAGCGAGAAGCAGCACAAAAAGCTGGACTCCCCTTTGATGAGGATCAAAATAAAGCCATGCAAGCTTTTATGATGCAAGAGGTGGAAAAAACCTCCAATGCTTGGTATTCTACCGGTCAACTTTGGGACGACGGTGTGATCGACCCGCGCGACACTCGGCATTATCTCGGGTTTTGTTTGGCGGTGGTCAACAACCATTCTTATCAAAGCAGCGGAAAGTATGGCGTTTTTAGAATGTAATTAATGTACTCAGTGATCTGATCTAAATAAGAAAATTCGATAAACATGAAAAGAGTATGCGTAATCGGCGCCGGATGTTCTGGAATCACTGCGATCAAAAACCTGCTTCAGGCAGGGGTAGAGGATGTAGTTTGTTACGAACAAAATAGCCAAGTGGGCGGCAACTGGATTTATTCTTCCAGTGAGTCGCATTCCAGCGTTTGTGATACGACGCACATCATCAGCTCAAAAAAACTGTCGGAATACCTGGATTTTCCCATGCCGGATGCTTATCCAGATTACCCTTCGCATGAGCAGGTATTGGCCTATTTTCAATCTTATGCCGATCATTTTGGCTTGTATCCTTATATTCAGTTCAACACTCAAGTTGAAAAAGCGGAGGAAATAGCCGGAAACCGCTGGCGTTTGACCTTGAGCAGCGGCGAAGTACAAGAATTTGATTACCTCTTTATCGCCAATGGTCACCACAACACCCCGCGCCACCCGGAGTTACCGGGTAACTTCAGCGGACGGTACCTGCATTCGCACCATTACAAAACAGCCGCGCCATTTCAAGGCCAGCGGGTACTCGTGATCGGCGCGGGCAATTCGGGTTGCGATTGTTCAGTTGAAATAAGTCGGGTAGCACAATTCGTAGCCATCAGCGTGCGTCGGGCGCAGTACATTGTACCCAAGTTTTTTCTTGGCAAACCCAGCGATACCTTCAATGAATCGATGAATTGGTTGCCGGAGCCCATCGCCAATTTTTTTCGTCAACTTAGTCTGCGCATTCAGGTAGGAAAATACAGCGACTATGGCTTGCCCGAACCTGATTTCCCCGTTTTGAAAGCGCATCCTACTATGAATTCTGAATTGCTTTACAAAATCCGTCATGGCAAAGTGCACCCTCGCGCGGGTATTGAACGGATTGATGGCCAACAAGTGACTTTTAAGGATGGGAAAAAAGAAGAATTTGATGCGATCGTAGCAGCTACAGGTTACAAGATCAGTTTGCCTTTTTTTGATAAAGACTTCATCTGCTATGAAGAGGCAGATCGAGTACCCCTTTACTTACGTATGTTTCATGCAGCGCACCCCAGTGTGGTCTTCATCGGACTATTTCAACCACAAGGCGCCATTTGGCCGGCCAGCGATTACCAGGCTAAATTAGCAGCGAACTATGTAATGGGACGCTGGAAAATGCCGGACAACATCAAAGCATTGGCTGAAAAAGACGCCGATTACATCAGCAAAGAATTTTTGTCCAGCAAAAGGCATACTATTGAGGTGCATTTTCATCAATTTTTGCGGGACTTGACAAAACAAATTCCCCAAAATGCGCCTCAGCACAGGCCACAGATTACCCATACCACTGCTGACAACGCGTAAAGATGATGATCCACACCTTACTCATTGCTAATCGAGGGGAAATTGCCAGTCGAATCATCCGCACCTGTCGGCAATTGGGCATCCAAACGATTGCAGTTTACTCGGATGCTGATCAGGATGCGCCCTTTGTTCGATTCGCAGATCAAGCTGTTTACTTGGGAGCTAGTCCGGCTGCTGCTTCCTATCTAAATCAGGATCGCATCATTGAGTTGGCGTTACTTCATGGGGCAAACGCGATTCACCCGGGCTATGGTTTTTTGTCGGAAAAAGCCAGGTTTGCGCAAAGTTGCTTGGATGCAGGTTTGATTTTCGTTGGCCCTAATCCAGCAGCCATCGCGGCCATGGGGTCAAAATCTCAGGCCAAATCGATCATAGCTGATCATGGAGTACCCGTTATCCCTGGGTACCGCGGCGAAGATCAATCCAATGAAAGACTTTTTTCTGAAGCATTGGACATCGGTTTTCCAGTGTTGTTAAAAGCTGCTGCTGGCGGCGGGGGTAAAGGAATGCGCATTGTTAATGAAAGTGCAGGACTGAAAGAAGCCATCAGCAGTGCAAAACGCGAATCTTTGGCCGCCTTTGGCGATGATGAATTATTGATTGAAAAATATTTCCCTTCGGCACGACACATTGAATTCCAAATTTTTGGCGATCAACACGGCCATGCGATTCACCTGTTGGAACGGGAATGCACCATACAGCGCAGGTACCAAAAAATCATTGAAGAAAGTCCTTCGCCAGTACTCAGCGCATCCATGCGCGCGCAGATGGGCGCAGCGGCCGTACAAGCCGCCAAAGCGATCCGCTACGACAATGCGGGTACTGTAGAATTCATCTACATCGAAGAAGGCCATTTTTATTTTTTAGAAGTCAATACCCGTTTGCAAGTTGAACACCCGGTGACAGAGGCAATTACCGGATTGGATTTGGTAGAATGGCAAATTAGAATGGCGGAAGGCAGTACATTGCCCTTGCAACAAGAAGAAGTCCAGAGTCGGGGATACGCCCTAGAATGTCGATTGTATGCAGAAGATCCAAGCAACAACTTCCTGCCAGTTACCGGAAAAATACATGCTTGGAAAACGCCAGAATCAGCACATCTGCGCTACGATACGGCGATAGAAAGCGGCTCGGAGATCTCCATTTTTTACGATCCCATGATTGCAAAAATTATTGCGCACGGAACCGACCGACTCACCACTTTTCGCAGCATGCAATACGCGATGGGGCATTTGGTTTGTTTGGGATTGACCACCAATCAAGCATTTTTGAATCATTTGTTGCAACACCCTGAGGTCATCGCCGGAAAATACGATACGCATTTTATCCAAAACCAGATTGATTTAGGGAAACTGGGCAAATTGCCTCCATTGGCTTTGCATCAGGCTTTGATTACTGCTACCTTGTACCTATGGAAAAAACAGGAAACGCAACGGAAGCTTTTGCAAAACCTCCCTTCAGGCTGGCGCAATAATTTTTACCAACCCCAGGAAATTCGTTTGCTATTGGTAGGAGAAGAATGGCTGGTTCGTTACCGATATCAGGCGGGCGTTTTTCAATTTTTCATCGCTGAACTAGAATATTCAGCGAGCTTAATGGATACTACGCCCGCGGATCAAGTACGGCTTAGTATCGACGGCTTACAGTTGACAATAGCTTTAGCCGAATCGGGCGACCAACTTTTTTTGCATTGGCCAGCATTTGGCAACCTGACCATAGATCTGTTGCCG
>JBBRGN010000138.1:0-12455 GCA_038240665.1 Chitinophagales bacterium
AATACGGTACGCATATTGAGCTGGATCAGCAACTCTACCACCTCCCAGCTTAGGCGCTGTTCTTTGGGGACTTGCTCCAAGGCTTTAAAGGTGGCGGTCAAAACCTCGTACAACAGAGAATCTTGATTCACATTATTGGTCACCAAAGCTGGGTTTTTTACCACCTCATCCAATAAGTCAGTAATCAATCCGGTGATTTGGGACTTTGACAGTTGTGGCCGCCATGCTCCTTCTTTTGGCGCTTGTGCCAATGCACGCAGAATATGTTCTACTGCAGTCAACAGGAGGTGTTTGGCATCTTTATCGTCGACATCCCATAGTCGGTACAAGTTACTGGCAGTATGTTCCAAAACCAAGCGAATGATTTCTGGCAATAAATCTGGTCGCCGGATACCCGATTTGGCCATGGCTCCGCTCACTCCAGCAATAATTTCCTTCACGCCCTGTTCCTTACTCAGGAGTTCGGGATATTCGGAAACCACCGTCAATGCTGCTCTTACAATTTGATCCAAAGATTCAACGGTAAGGACTTGTTTGAGGTGTAAATCGGTTGAATCTTCATCCAGAATGATGGACAGCAAAGCTGTTCCCGTTTTATCAATCAAAGTGGAGACCGCTTGGTTTGTCCCAAAAAGACCATCGGCAGAAGAAAAGGCGTATTGACCGGCGTTTTTGATCATACTTTGCACCAGCAGTTGCCCCCAGTGAATCGTAACATCAAGATCCTTGGCATCAGGAGCAGAAGTGCGTTTTAAAACATCCCGTGCTACCCCTTCGGCAGTAGCTTTGATAAACAATTGAAATTGCTTGTCGCCGGTAATTTCTGTACTTAGTTCAGACAAGCTTTCAGCCGCACCAATAAATAGTCTGGGGATGACTTCTTTGGCCAGCGTCTGTTTTAAATGCTCGTTCTCTGCAAAATTGATGTTGTCAAATCCGGCTAAAAATTGTTTCAAGGCGCGTCCATAAGCTGAATTGACGTTCAATGCCCCGGGTACCTGATTAAAATAATCGATCCCCAATTCCACAATTGTACCAGCTACCAACTGCAATGCGCTTGGGAACGGCGTTTCGCCTTTTTGCCACTGCCGCAAGCGTAGCAAGACCACGATGTCGTTGTTGGTAATGCCCGCATCTTGGTCAGCCCCCTTGTGAACCAGCGCAAACAGCGTCCGGTAATAATCCAGATAGGCCGTGCGCTCTTGGTCGCCCAGCGTACTGTTCAAGCTTTTTGAATAAAGGATTTGAAGCTGTTCAATTTGCTCCAAAAAATCCTTTCCCCCTTCATCTCCAGGAGTTTGAAAAAATCGATCGGCAGAGATGATGGTAGGATTGCCATCAAATTTGGGCAAGGGCAGCACGATACTTTTCCCGTTGATGCTATTGGCATAGGCCCTTTGGAAATTTTTTCCGAGGCGAATCGCAGAATTGATGGCAAATACTATCGTTTCAGCGGCTAGTTGTTGGGCCATTATTTAAGGTTTAACTGACTGGCGAACAACCTAAAAAAGTTAGGTTAGTAAGCAGCCATAAGATAAAAAAAAGAGTTGGCGTAGGTAGCGACTGAGCCCAAAAATAGAGCTTTTTTCGCCTGCCTAGCTAAGAAATCTTGGATTGTGTCAATCCAAACACCATCAAATCGATGAGTTCGCCGCTAGGCTTACGAAACTCAGCTCGCAGATCGCCTTCGCGTTGAAATCCACATTTCCTTACCAACCTTTGAGCCGGGTAATTGTCAGATTCTACGCGGATGCTGATTTTTTCGAACTTTAATTGTTCAAAACAAAAACGGATAATTTGTAACAGAACTTCCGTCATTAAGCCTTTTTGCTGGTGATTTCGATCCATAAAAAGAAGTAATTCCCCCTTGGGCACATTCCAATCAATGTTGGTTAGCCTCACAAAACCAATGGGTAAAGCCGTATCTTTACTCCAAACGCCAAAAGAAAATTCTTGGTACAGCAACCATAAAGCCAGCTGCCGGCGCACAAAAAGCTCAATTTGATCTTTATCCGGTAGTGAATCTACGATTTTTGGGTATCGGTCTTGCAGCATACCGGCATTTTCCTGGAACAAAGGAAAAAATGATTGACCATCATTTTCTCTAAATCTACGTACAACCGTACGCGAGGTAATCAAAGCAGTTTCAATATCTAGAACTTTGGAAAGCATATTGTATATTGGATTGAGATTAAGCGAAGTTAATAGAACATCGTTTATGATTTAGCCAAATTTTATCGTAGAAGCATGTCAATTCTCTATTTTAAGCCGGCGATCAATAATGAGTTGCCATTTTTTTTTGATCCGTCATCTTTGGCGTCAAATAGCCAAGCTAAGTACGCCTTTTGACGGAAAAAGAGCTTGTCAAAAGTGATAATTTATTGTTGAATCATTCCTTAACTTGCACGCTATTGTGTTTTTGAAACTCTAATCATTGGAAAGCAAAAATAAGGATGCATCAAAAATAAGGATTCCTGGGTTGGTAATACATGTAAATTTAAGAATGCATTTAACTCGTAAGTTTAAAATCCGATTTAATCGGCTGCTCTGGATTGTATTCTTCTGGACTCTTATCGGGGCATTGGATGCAATAGGCGCTTATGCGTTGTCATTCGGCGGGCTGACCCATCGCCGGGGTCCTATTAATTTTATTGGTTTTAACGTTGCTTCTGCATTTTTATCAAGCATTATTTCGGGGGTATTGTTGGTGTTCTATTTACGCGATCGATTCCAGATGAAATCCTTCGGATTTACTTTGCTCATCAGCAGCTTGGTGCTTTCCATCCTCAATTTTGCCATTTTTTTGTTTACCCATTCGCTACTCTTGAGTTTTGAATATGGCCGCGAAGCGCTAGATCCTGACCTATTGGCGCGCAATACAGCCTTATTTGAACGACCTTATTACATTCGCATTTTGGTTTTTTGGTCCATTATTGCTTTTTTGACCATCATCACCATGCACGTCAATGAGAAATATGGCTACGGGGTATTGTTTAAAATGATTTTAGGACATTACCATCGTCCGCGCGAAGAAGAACGGGTTTTTATGTTTGCTGATATTAAATCTTCAACAGAAATTGCCGAAAAATTGGGGCATATCCGTTTTTTTAATTTACTCAACGATTTTTTCAACGACGTAACCGACGCCATTGTCGAGACTCGCGGTGAAATCTATCAATATGTAGGGGACGAAATCGTTATTTCCTGGACCATGCGCAACGGCATCAGCAACCAAAACTGCATTCGCTGTTTTATGTTGATGCAAGAATCCATTCTTAAACGTTCTGAAAGATACCGTGACAAATATGGTTTGGCGCCCGAATTTAAAGCAGGTTTGCACTGTGGTTTGATCACTACTGGCGAAATTGGAGTAATCAAAAAAGACATTGTTTTCTCTGGCGATGTGCTGAATACTACGGCGCGTATTCAAGCGGTTTGTAATAAATTTCGTGTAAAAATCTTGATGAGCCGCTATTTGCTGGACAAACTCAATTTACCTCCCAATAATTTCGACTTAAAACGGGTAGGAATCATTGAGCTTAAAGGTAAAAAACACAAAGTTGAGCTTTATACTTTTCAAAGTTTCATGGATGATTCGGAAAATAACGAAGCTATTGATGTGACTTAGAATGGGTTATAAATTCAATTGCCGAGCCTTGGAAAACGACAAAAAGGAAGCTTTCCACAACTTTTTTTTTCCATTCCCAACTTATCTTTATTTTTGCATTGCTCCGCATTCAATTGTTCACACCTTTATTTTTCATTTCCGTTGGGCGAAAATAATTTCCCGCTGCACCCAGCAAAGGGATCAACATGGAATGGAAGTCATTGCCTTTTTTACGTTTGCTATTTCCGCTGATGCTGGGCATAGGAATCGCTACATTTGTAACTTTCGATGCTTCAAGTGTCATAAGGTGCAGCATGCTCTTTTTTGTTTTTTTACTACTTGCTGTCGTATTCGCATTCCGACGCACGGCCTATGCTTTGCGTAGGCTGTTTGGTATCGTTGTTGCTAGCAGTCTCCTGTTGTTCGGGTTTTGTAGAACGTATTACGCCAATCCTCTAAACCATATCCAGCATTTCCAGTATCAAGTTGATGCTGCAAAAATGACTTTGTGTGGAAAAATTCTCGAAAGCAAAGCAGGCGATAAAATCAGTCGGGTGTTGCTTCACGTTCAAAAAGTCGGTTCCAAATCAGCTATACAAAAAAAAGCCACGGGTTTGTTGATGGTTTTTCTTAAGGGTGCCATTGCCCGACAATTAAAAGAAGGACAGGTCATTCAATTACAAGGGCAAATAAACCCGATCCACTACCCGGCCAATCCTTATGCCTTTGATTATACGCAGTATTTAAGTAGCCGAGGTATTGCGCATCAGACCTTTGTGGACTCCAGTGATTGGAGGTATATTAAAAAAGAGATAGCTCTAACGCTCCCCGTTAAAATCCGCGAGTTTTGTATTGCCGCTTTTGCGCGGCAGTGGGGGACGGAAAGCAACACCTTTGGGGTTGGCGCCGCCTTGATATTAGGCGATAAACGGGGACTTACTGCCGATCTACGACAAGCTTACACCGATACCGGCGCTATGCACGTGCTTGCGGTTTCGGGCTTACATGTGGGTATGCTGGCGCTGGCCATCCGGTGGTTGTTGGGATGGATACCTTGGTTAAAACGCCGCGTTTGGTTCAGTTTGATGCTGGAAATCAGCAGTGTTTGGCTATTCACATTAGCATCAGGAGCATCGCCATCCGCTTTGCGATCGGCTGTCATGTTCAGTTTTCTATTACTGGCTAAAGGAGTTGATCGGGAAGCCAATGTCTGGAATACATTAGCATCGTCCGCTTTTGTACTACTGGCCTGGCAGCCTTCCATGCTCTTCGACATCGGGTTTCAATTGTCCTATTTCGCAGTTGGCGGAATCATATATTTTCATCCTTTGATCTACCGATTGTGGTATTGCCCAAACCGCGTGCTCGATTATATTTGGAACTTAACGGCCATTGGGTTCGCCGCCCAATTGGTAACCGCTCCCTTAAGTCTGCACTATTTCCACCAATTCCCGTTATTTTTTTGGTTATCGGGTTTGATTGCTGTACCGCTTTCCAGCATCATTCTGATTGGCGGCTTGGTATTGGCGGCATTGGAATCCCTTCCTTTTTTAGGCAATTTCTTAGGCCTGCTCATGGGTTGGTCAATTGATCTATTGAATGGGTCAATGGAGTTTATCCAGCACCTACCTTATGCTGTCATTACTGGAATATGGTGGAATAGCTGGGCCACTTTAGGAGTCTATCTATTGATGATATTGGCCATAATTGCTGGAAAAAAAAGACGCTTGTGGTGGGTATTGGCGGCTTTATCGGTTCTTTTTTCACTCGGTTGCTTTCGCGCCCAAACTTTATGGAACGCCCAGCATCAGCGCCGAATAGTTTGCTATCACTTGCGAAAAGCTTCCGCAGTAGACGTTGTTGTCGGTAGATCAATACTTAGCATCAGCGACTCCCTTGATCGGTTTGCCAAAACCAGCATCCAGCCAATGCGGTGGAAAAACCATGCAACGCGGGTATTTATGGCTACTTGGCAACAAGACATCCAATTTGACCGCGTAGTTCTACGACAGGGTGCCTTATTACAAGTGGGAAAAACAAGGCTTTTAATCGTTGATGGGCATGCTCCTCCCCGTCGGCCCTGGCCAAAGGTCGATTTTATCTTATTCCGCAATGATCCGAGGATATATACCGAAGATCTGGAGTCTGCACTGCCTCAAAAAATCATCATCGATGGTGCCAATCGCTTTAAAACCCGACGCTGGGCCAAACGGATAGCTGAACCGTTAAGCATTTCTATCCACGATACGAATGAGTTAGGGGCTTGGGTAGAAGATTGGTGATCATGAAAATGATGTGTTCTAGCAAATAAGACTTTATTAATAAAACCTCAGTCATATGAAAATCAACAACCTACTTGACTTTTTTTATTACACCAAATCCGAACGGCGCGGTACGGTAGTCCTGCTGCTCTTTTGTGCCGGCATTTTTATGGTGCCTCAATTTTTCTCCGGTTTGCCGCCCGAGGTGCCTAAGCTTTCCAATCAAGAATTGGTCATCACTGCATCTTTGAAGGAGGGAAAAGGAAAGTATACTTATTCTGAGCACCGATATGCTAAGAAGAGCTATCGACAATTCAAACGCTTTGTATTTGATCCCAACACGGTCTCTCAATCCGAATTATTGGCATTAGGCGTTTCTCCCAAGGTTGCAGCTATTTGGGGGAAGTATCGGAGCAAAGGAGGTTCCTTTCGAAAACCGGAGGATGTAAGCCGCATTTATGGGATAAGTGAAAAACTTTTTCAAGAGCTAGCTCCTTACGTTGAGATTAAGCAGAACAAGGTCAACCATTCTTTTGAAACTGCAAATTCAGCTGACAAACCGGGCGGATGGAACAACGAAGTTCGACCAGAATCTTCTACTTTTTCCAAGTATCCAAGCAATGACCGTGGCGGTTGGAACAAGAATCGCCGCCCTTGCGAACCGATTGACATCAATCAATCTGATACTGCGGCTTGGGATCGGTTGCCAGGAATAGGAAAAGTATTGGCTGCTAGAATTACCAAATACCGCGAGAAATTGGGTGGTTTTTACCGCATCGAACAAATTGCCGAGACTTATGGCTTGGCGGATTCTGTTTTTCAAAAAATCCGACCTTGTCTGCAATTGAGCGATCCTGTTATCAAACCGATTTTGCTAAATCAAGCCACTTTTGCAGAGTTGAATGCGCACCCGTACATTGATTTTAAAGAAGCGAAGGCCATTTTGGCCTATCGAGACCAGCATGGAAAATTTTCAAACGTGGAAGAATTGAAAGAAGTAAGGGTATTAGCCGAAGGAGGGTACGAAAAATTAGCGCCTTACATTAAACTTTGACAGGCAAGCAGATCAGGAATGAATCAACAATAAATTATCATTATCGACTCAATCCTACCTCATTTGGGTCTCCATAATGGGGATCATGATTTCGACACGGGTGCCCAAAGCGGTACCCGTTTTTTCATCTTTCAAATCGATGGTATTGACAAACACCCGGTTGTCTTTTGCATTATGGAGCATCTGCAAACGCTGCTCAGTGATGTTGGTTCCCCTGGATTTGTGGTTTTGGTAACGCATGTCCCGTTGTTGAAAAATCCGAGCTTGTTCCCTACCGATGCCATTGTCTTCAACTACACAAAGAATGTTATCATCGTCATACAATACGAAACTGAGGCGAATAGTGCCATTTTTTTTGTTGCGTAGCCCGTGCTCAATCGCATTTTCCAAATAAGGTTGGACAATCATAGTGGGTACACCGAGGATATCTTCTTCAATATCATCGTCTACTACAATCGAATATTTCAGGTGATCTTCAAAGCGCAGTTTTTCATTTATATAGAGGTAATCCTCTAGAAATTCGATTTCTTTTTCCAATGAGATGGTTTCGATTTCCGAGTACTCCAAGCTTTGACGCATCAATTTGGCAAATTTGGCCAAGTATTTAGCAGCGAAGGCAATTTCGCTGGAGGTAATGTAATTTTGAATGGCGTTGAGGGCATTGTACAAAAAATGGGGATTCATTTGCGCTCGCAAAGCTTTCAGTTGTAATCGAGCAGCTTCCAAACGGAGCAGTTCGGCCACTTTTTGCTGTTTTTCTGCTTCGTATTTAAACTCTAAGTCCGTGCGTTTTCGCTCATTGACTTCTAACAAATATTGGTCGCCATACTTACCGTGTTGTTGTAAGTATTCATACGCCTGTTTGTAATCGTCCTGCTGGGCATAAAAAGCGGCCAAATCTTTACAAATACTCGATAGTCGCTTGTAATCATCTACTTCCTCCGCCAGAACCAGCGCTTTAGAAAAATGTTTTTCTGCGGTTTTGGGTTTTTCCAGATGGGAATAGACCAGTCCTCGCCAATTTTCGATTAGTGCAAAGTTTTCATTTCGCCCAGTGGAAAGCGTATGGTATTGAACCTCTGCTATTTTAAAAAGCTGGAGCGCTTTTTTGTACTCTTTGGTTTGAAGGGCACAATATCCTAAATTAGCGTAAGCGCTTGCTTTGGGGTAAGGAGAACTATCATCGTGATTTTCGATCGCTTTATTGAAGTAGTTCTCCGCTTGCTGGAGTTTGTTCAGCGCCATATAGCCATTACCTACATTGAGGTACAACCAAGCTAATCGGCTGTGAATACCGGAAATAGTGGCCATTTCAACCACTTTTAGATAAGCCTGAACACTTTTTTCTTGATCGTCGTTGAACTCGTAGATGTTTCCAAGCCCGGTATGGATCAAGATCAAAAAGTAGTGATCTTTGAGGGTAATTTGGTTACCTAGAGCCGTGATTTGCTTATCAGCTTCCATCAATAATTCGATGGCATGTGAATAGTTGCGATAAAGGAGGGCAAGATATCCTTCGCGCGCTGTCAAACGCGCCTGCAAACGCGGATTTGGAAATGAACGCAGCAATTTACCTGCTTTTTCAAGTAAATTATGCGCCTGTTCCATCAAGGAGATGTTGATACAAGTCCCAGCATAATCAATATAAACTTCAGCTTGCTGATTGACATCGCCACCTACTTCGACCAGTTCGATGGCTGCTTTAAAATGCGCAACAGACTCATGATAATTGTACAACTGATTATCGACGATGGCCGAAAATTGTAGGAAGTTGAGTTCTAGATCGGTGAGGTAGTAAACCTGGAGCAATTGTTCCTGCTCGATGAGCAATTCTTTGGCGCGCTTCAGATTGGTAAACGCATATTGAGACAACAATTGATCCACCAGAATCAGTCGCTGGTGTGGCGCTTTTTGGTGCTGTAGTTTGTGCTCTAGCGCCCTTACGTCCGTAATCTGCGAAATTGGAGTCCTCATAAACATGATTTGCTGACCAAAAAACAATAAAGGACTACACCCTAGCGGATGTAGTCCTCTCTACTGGTGTCCTAATTTTTTGATAAAAATGGATCACTGTGGGATAATCCCACCACAGCCATTGTTCCAGTTCTTACCACCTTTACCGCCTCGGATGTTTTTCATGTCATCCTTCTTGACGGTTTTGAGGTCTTTCTTCAGGTCGTCCAGGTTCTTTTTGTCGTCTTTAGGCTTTCCCATAGCTCAACGATTTTATGGGCCTAACAAAATACTTAAATCGGTACCCAGTAATTTGTAAATAAACGTGTAAACCCAATTGTCCAATGTAGTTTCGTTCCAACTGTACACTGTATACAGGTAAACGGTAAAAAAATGTGTATTGTTGTACACGAATTCACCGAATTAACTGATTTCTTTATTTGCCAGAACGCCGAATATTAATCGGATTTTTTGATTTCTACTTTACAGGGCCTTCTTGCAACCTGCGCAATTGCTCCATAAATGCAGGTCGTCGACGTCGGGAAACTTCAATTTTGATATTGTCGTCCATAACAACGAATCCGCCTTCTCCTTTTACAAACTTGCGCATAAAGTTCATGTTGATCACATGTCTTTTGTGCACTCGGTAAAAATTGAACGGCGCCAATAGATCTTCGTAGGACTTAATTGTACGGGAAGCGGTAACCCGCTCGCCACTTTCTAGGTAGATGTGTGTGTAGTTATCTTCTGCTTCGAAACGAACAATGTCCTTGATGTTGACAAAATAAATGCCATCTACAGCGGAAATACTCATTTTCGAAAAGGCATTAGGGTTGTTGTAGTAAGCGCTGAAAATTTCCAATCGCTTATCCATTTGACTCTTCTGCCTGGTCTTGACCCTGGAGACTGCTTCTTTGAGTTGATCCGGATCAATGGGCTTTAAAACATAGCCTATTGAACTATATTCGCAAGCTTTAATAGCATATTCGTGATACGCTGTTACAAAGATAATCTCAAAATCGAAACGAACAAGCTGATTTAACATTTGAAATATCAAACCGTCTGGTAAGCTGATGTCTAAGAAGGCCAAATCGGGTTGATTTGCCTGGTCATCTAGTAGGGCCAATCCTTCGGCATTATTGCCCGCTTCGCCAATGATTTCAACATCTTCACAGTGTTGAGCTAGCAAATTTTTTAGGTTATTTCTGCCCTTAACTTCATCTTCTACAATGATGGCTTTTATCACAACTTTCTATGTTAAAGTTTTTAAAAAAATTTTGGGGACTCCAAATTCTCCGGTAATCGTGCTCAAATTTTTTATTGGTACGTGTTTTAGAATCGATTCAACCATAAAAGATCGTTGTTGAGTCATTCCTAACTGCAAATATATCAATTCTTAAAGTGCCAAACTATTGTATTAAAATAAAATAATTATGTTTAAGCGCCACGAACTCGAGAAGTGGCAAACAACCGTCGGATGCTGTATTTTCCGCTGCCATTTACCAAAACCGTGAATAAACCTCCGACGATGGCAATGTTTTTCATAAAATGAATGGATTGCTCGCGTTGCAAGCCTTCCGGGTAACTCCAAAAAGAATGGACAATAAAGGTAGCAGGTATCCAATACATCAAAATCAATGCCGCGCCTAAACTCGAACGGTAGCCAATTACGACCAAAACACTCCCTAATATCAAGGCTATGATGGAGCCAACCAACAAAAGATCTTGTCGCCACGTAATACCGTATTGGGTCATAATGTCTTCGGTACCTTGAAAATGGCGGATAGAATCGTAAGCTTCATAGAAAAAGATCAAGGACAAGCACATCCTGCCCAATAAATCTGTAATGCCTTTCATGTGATGATTTTAAAACAACGAGCTGAATGAAGCATGTGCTTCTTGCCGAGCGGCTCAGGCCAATACAATTTAAATACAATGTCAACACCAGTGGTTTTTAGTGCTGCTTCGTAATTCAAAAAAATTGCCCATCATCGCTCAAAAAATTGTTCTTAAAGCTAAATCGAAATATTGGATTTTTTTAAAAATATTGCGCACTTAGGCTAAATAATGCAATGCTTCATAGGAAATGGCTACTCTATTGATTGCCAAGGTGGTTTAAAAAAGCTGCTACACTTTTCGCCACGTTTTGACCATCCATAGCTGCTGATATAATTCCACCAGCATAACCAGCCCCTTCTCCACAAGGGAAAAAGCCGGTAACATGAGGGTGCATCAGCGTTTCAGCGTCGCGGGGGATGCGGATGGGGGAACTGGTTCTACTTTCTACTCCAATGACGTTGGCTTCTTCGGTATAGTAGCCCCGCATTTTTTGACCAAAGTCTTTAACGCCTAATTGTAGGCGATGATAAATACTTTTGGGCAATAGCTCGTGCAAAGGTGCTGCCAATAAACCCGGAATATAGGAAGCAGGGGGTAAATGCGTTGATTGTTTTCCTTTTACAAAATCAGTCAGGCGTTGAGCGGGGGCTTTTTGACTACCATCTCCAAAATTGAACATGGCTTGTTCCACTTGTTGTTGTAAAGCCAATCCTGCAAAAACGCCGTGCGCAGCGTAAGGAAACAAATCTTCTAATTCAATGGCAACAACTGTACCAGAATTAGCATATTCGGAATCCCGACGCGACATGGACATGCCATTGACCACAATTTCCCCGGGCGCAGTAGCTGCTGGAACAACCAAGCCGCCTGGGCACATACAAAAGGAAAAAACGCCACGGCCTTCTACTTGGCTAACCAGCTTATAGCTTGATGCAGGTAATTCGGGTTCGCGTACTGTTTGTCGGTACTGGATTTGATCGATGAGTTGTTGGTTGTGCTCAATGCGAACACCCAAAGCAAAGGGTTTGGCCTCAATGCGAATACCCCGATTGTGTAGTAGATAAAAAATATCCCGGGCGGAGTGACCGGTTGCCAAAATCGTAGCATCGCCCAAAAGCTCTTCACGGTCGTTGAGGATAACGCCGCGGATTTGGGTTTTTTCTAAAATAAAATCCGTTACCACACTATCGAATCGAACCTCACCACCATAATGCAAGATGGTTTCGCGGATATTGGCGACAATATTTGGCAATTTGTTGGATCCAATATGCGGATGTGCGTCGATCAAAATATCGGAAAGCGCACCATGCTCAACCAACAGCCGCATGGCTTTATCGATGCTGCCACGTTTGTGGGAACGCGTGTACAATTTTCCGTCAGAATAAGTACCGGCGCCGCCTTCACCAAAACAGTAGTTGGAATGGGGGTTTACGATCCCCAACTGTTGGATCGCCCGCAGATCGCGGCGGCGGGCGCGCACGTCTTTTCCGCGATCCACTACGATGGGGCAAAAACCTAATTCTATCAATTCCAAGGCCGCAAAGTAACCAGCAGGCCCTGCTCCTACTACAATCACTTTAGGTTTGCCTTCTACCGATTTGAATTGGGGTAGCAGTGCTGGTTCTGGAGAATAAGGCTCATCGAGGTATACTTCAACATGCAAAAGAAAAATAGGATGTTGTCCTCGAGCATCAACGGAGCGTTTGGCTACGCGCACCGTTTTAACCCGCGAGTCCGGTAA
>JBBRGN010000139.1:0-12423 GCA_038240665.1 Chitinophagales bacterium
CCCAGCAAAGGTCATCACCGTGCGGTTGGCATCGTAGCCGGCGTCTAAGTGCAGGAGGTTAACCGATTCTATGCTGGTTATAGCTTCGGCGATGTTTAATATGATTTGGTGATTGCGCCCTTCGCTAAAATTGGCGACACATTCCAAGATTGGTAAAGCATCATCCAAAGGGAGATTTGAAGATTCGACCGCTGTCATTTGATTTACTCCTCTTCTACTTTTTCATCATCATCTATTAACTCTGCTTCGAGTATCTCTGGACTATTTTGAGTAATTTGAATGACACGTACTTTGTAAGGCAGAATGATGATTTCCTGACCTTCTTCGGGGATGTTTTCGCTTTTCTCCAATACTAGACCCGCTAGAGTGATGTAATTTTCACTTTCCGGGAAAGGCATGGGTAGGAGTTCATTGATTTCATCAATGGCATGCTGAGCATGTATGCGGAACTTATTCCCTTCGATTGATTCTACAATTGGTGGTTCGGTATCGTATTCATCCTGGATATCGCCCACCAACTCCTCAATGATGTCTTCTAGGGTAAGTAAACCGACAGTGCCGCCAAATTCATTGACCACGATGGCCATTTGATTTTTGTGTTGCTGAAACATCCTCAACACTTGACTAATTTTCTTACTCGAAGAAATAAACAATACATCACGCACCAAATCAGCTAATTGGGTAGGTTGCTTGTGGTGAAGGGTAGCCAGTAGATCCTTGGTCAGCACGAAACCATTGATGTGATCCATGCTGTCCTTGTAAACCGGATAGCGGGAGTAACCCTCTTCAATCGCATAATTGATGGCCTCTTCCATTGGCATGCCCATGTTGAGCGCAGAAATCTGATTACGAGGTTTGAGAACTTGTCGTACGGTACGATCGTCAAAGTCAAACACATTTTGAATCAACTCTCGTTCCGAAGCATGGATTGCACCGCCTTCGGCGCTTTCTGCAATGATCAACATCAATTCTTCTTCCGAGTGGATCTCGGAGTGGGCAACGGGAATGATGCCGCATATCTTTAAAATAAAATTGGCTAGACCATTCAGTACATAGATAAAAGGTCGGAA
This sequence comes from Chitinophagales bacterium, assembly GCA_038240665.1. Taxonomy (GTDB): domain Bacteria; phylum Bacteroidota; class Bacteroidia; order Chitinophagales; family Saprospiraceae; genus Haliscomenobacter. The sequence continues at coordinate 1,071 of JBBRGN010000139.1, forward strand.
GACCACATAAAAGGCGCGCAATAAGGCCGAAGTAAACAATGTCGTAGCTGTAGGGTAACGGATGGCCAATGTTTTTGGTGCCAATTCTCCAAAAACGATGTGCATCACTGTAATGACGACAAAAGCAACGGGTATGGCTATGCTATGTGCGGTAGCATCAGAGAGGTTTAATCCTAGTCCATGAAGGGCGGCCAGCATGAGCTTGGAGACTACATCTTCCCCAATCCAACCTAATCCTAGGCTGGCTAAGGTAATTCCCAATTGGGTGGCTGCTAAATAACCATCAAGATTGCCAACGATACGGGCAGCGATGCGGGCCGTGAGGCTTCTTTCGGCACGAACTTGGATTTGGGACAATCGTACTTTAACAATGGCGAACTCTGCGGCGACAAAAAAACCGTTCAAAGCGACGAGAAGAAGCGTAAGTAATATCTCAGGAATCATTTCAATTGTTATAAAACTTACTGCAAAATTAGAGATATTCTGACAACTTTGGCTGATTTGTAAAAGGTTATGCGTGGAAAGTTCATTTTAAATTTGGGTCGCCGCCAAAACAGTGACTTATTTTTTGTCGGAAGGCGATAATTTCGAGCATTTTTTCCACTTCTTTTTGCCAGCGCGACCACAATCCGCTCGTTGGATCCCAATCTTTGCTGAGTTGAAGCAACAATTCCGGGTTGCAATGGTAGGCCAATGCTTTTAAAATTCTGGTGTAATGCCAGGCATGCAACAATTGACCAAGACTTCCATTTACATAGCGCTGAAAAGGCCGCAATACCAAAAGCGTTAATTGGTCGCCCCAGGGGTGCTCAGCGGTGCTTAGCAAATAGGTTATCAAATGTCGATCTTCCAGTAGCTGCGGATTTTTTTCTAAAAACTGGCTTGCAATGCGGTTAAAACTCTCCGCAGAAAGGTGCTGTAAAAATTGGTGATTAGCGGTGCTGTTCCAGGATAACCCGATGTTTTTGTCGATCCAAAAACGAACAATGGCTTCGCTCCACTCCTCATTGGGATGTAATTGACAGGCATCAGCAAAGGCTTGAAGCCAGTTGTCATCACGGGTAGCGGAAACAAAAGCTTCTAGAATACTGGTGGGGCTGGCATTGAAACTGTCGCTCCAATAACGACAAGGTATGCGGCGCAACAATTGAAATCCCCAGCTTTGGCGCTGCACGTCGGTAAGCGGTCCGGTTCCCATGGTTTCAATACCGTGGCTGCGCCATTCGGCGGGTAATTCTTTGGGAAATACCCGCACTAAGGATGGTTTTTTGTTTTTTTCCTCGAGTAAGAAGCAGGTTTGGGCAAATGTGATGTACTCCAGTGCCAATTTGCTATTCGGTAGCAAAACCAATAAATCAGCAGCAACTTGACGAACTTCGCGCCTGCGATCCGCTAAAGTGCTGTATAAAAAAGCTTCATCACTAGGATTCAGTCCTTCGTGTAAGGCATTTAAAAACTCAGCGCGGTGTTCAGGACGTTCGGTTTCCCAGGTGCTTTGTAATAAATCAATGGCTTGGCGCGGATTGGTTTTGCGCAATTGTAGCAGCATGTTTTGGCGCACTCCAAAAGGTGCGACTAACCATTCTGTTGAATCGGTGGTCAGGCAAAGCGAATGCCATTGTGGATTTTGCTGTAGCAGCCATTGACCGCATTTACCGATCACGGGCTCAATGGTCATGAAAAAAGGAGGTTCTTCCAAACAGCGATTAAACAAATGGGGAAGAACGATTGGCGGTAGCAGCTGACCATTTTTTTTAAGTAAGGCGATGAACTCCGGCAATGCCTCAGCAAAAGTTTCATCCACTATTTTTTGGAGTAATTGTTGAGAAGACAAGCTACAAACTTCAGTATCCCTTTCTAATTCAGACGCCGGCAACTCATATTCCCATTTTGGCAATGGAAACCCTGCTTTTTGCCATTGCCGTTGGAAAGTAAGGGCTTGCAACAGCGCTTTTTCAGGATTAGTATCCGGATCAATTCCCCATTCCTTTAGTTTTTGAATCAGCTGAGGCGGGATTGCTACTCGTGTTGTCCCCAGAATGGCCAAATGATAAAGCTTTTCAGAAAGGGAATATTCCATGCCAGCTTATTTATTCCACTCAAAGGTGTCGATCATTTTGATCATATCCGCTTTGACAAAGTCGTAAATCGGGGCTAAGGAATCAGCGTTGATTTTGGTATTAAAATAGAGCGAAGCACGCATAAAATGTTGCTTGTTATCAGTCAAGTAAAACTGAAAAGGCGTAGCTGCGGGCCCATCGATGGTGAACGCCATTCCCTGAACGGTAGCATTGCGCTCAATTTTTTGTTCGTCGATGTAGTTGGCTTTTTTGTTGTGCCAATCTACCAATTCAAAGGCGTCAGATTTTAGCTTTTCCAGCGTTTTCCCCTTGCCGATGGAATAATAAGTACAATAAATGCGGCAATCAAAGTTGGGCAGGTACAAATTGAACCAGCAAGGGTCAACAGGTTTGGTGTCAAAATAATCCGTATCCCGTTGTACAACAGCGTAATTGGGGTATTGAAAAGTAAAATTGCAGTAATTTTTATCAAATGCTTGATACACTTTGTCAGGGTAAACGACCCGCGGATACCCCCGAGGTTTAGGAATAGGAGCAGGTCTGCTACAAGCCAATACCAATGAAAGTGTAGAAAGCAACGTAAGGAAACGGATAAGCATAAGCAAAGTAGATAAGGATAATTAACCAAATTAACCAAAGAGTGTAGACGAATCCAGCATTTGGGAATGAGTAAATATAGAGATCACCCATTCTTAAGCCAAATTCGTCCACGTTCTTTTCATGTGTTCCTTAAACGAAATTAAGGCACAGTTGACATAATTTTTGCTAAAAAAAATAAAATGATTTTCGGCAAAAAATACGAAATGGAGTAAAATTTTGGTCAATTAGAACGGCAAATCATCGTCGGCTGAAGCGTTACTGTAAGTTTCATTCACTGAACCAACACTTGAAAAATCGCTCGTGCGGGCAGGTTCCTCGCTAGGGAAGTAAGTAGTGGATCCTGTACTGCCACCTTGACGGTTGTTCAGAACCCGGAAGGAACTGGCTACTACTTCCGTGGTTTTGCGGTTGTTCTTATCCTGATCCTGCCAAGTACGGTGCGTCAATTTACCTTCGATGTACACGAGCATGCCTTTTTTGAGGGATGTTTCAGCACGTTCAGCAAGCTGACGCCAAACGACCACATCGTGCCACTCCGTCTGATCCTGCCAATTGTCTTCTTTGTCTTTGTAGCTATCGGTTGTAGCAATTGAAAATTTAGCTACAACGGCGCCGCTTTCCAAGCGACGGACTTCGGGGTCGCGCCCCAGGTTGCCAATAAGAATTACACGGTTTACCATGCGTTGTCGTTTTTTTTGATTAACTAAGGTACAACAAAGAAAGGCAACTTTTTGTCCCCAAAAAAGACAAAATAAGCACTTGCCATACCCCTTCAAACTACTCCAAAAATACAAATATTTTTAAACAAGTTTTTGTATTTCAAAGTTTTGCAAAACAAGTTCGACCAGTTTTTTTTTAAAAAAGGGTGAGTGGAAAGTTTTTTTGATCTAGATATCGATCAATGACCCTAGGAAAAGCATAATCTTTCAGTCCTTCTTGGGGCACCAGTATCCAGTCGGCATTCGGGTGAGCAAGCGGCGCCGCCAATTCGATTCGCCAAAACTGCGCCATAATCTGTTGATGGGTAAGGATTTGTTTATAGACAGGTGAGGTATGGCGATTCAAAATGGCCGTGTTGGCCAGCCAAGATTGCAGGGCCGAAAGTTGCAAAAAATCGGTAAGATCAAGGTTTACTTGGTCGTATTCAACCAATGGGAATTCATATAATTCCTGCCAGATGTCTTTTTCCACCCTTTTTCGTATAAAAACCGATTCTTGGAAGAAAAATAGGCAATAGTGAAAATAGCGATCCTTTTTGGCAATTTTTTTACTCTTGATGGGAAGTTCTTGTACCCGATCCTGCGCATACGCAAGGCAAGGCTCGCGTAAGGGGCAATCCATGCAGTTTGGTGAGCGCGGGACACAACAAGTTGCCCCAAAATCCATAATCGCTTGATTGTATTGCCCAGGATGATCCCGATCCAGAAGCGCCTCTGCAAGCTGTTGAAACTGTTTTTTTCCTTCGGTGCTGTCTTGGGGTGTATCAATACCAAAAAAGCGCGACAGCACGCGGTATACATTTCCGTCAACCACAGCATGGGGCAGCTCGTAAGCAAAGGAGGCGATGGCAGCAGCGGTGTAAGGCCCCACGCCAGGTAAAGATAAAAGCTCAAGATAAGTTGAGGGGAAAATACCTTTCCATTCATTGACAACCTTTCGGGCAGTAGTGATCAAATTGCGCGCCCGGGAATAGTAGCCCAATCCTTCCCAAAGTTTCATTACTTGATCATCCGGTGCATTGGCGAGATCCACAACAGAGGGGAATGTCTCCACAAATCGCAGGTAATAAGGTAGGCCTTGTTCCACCCGCGTTTGTTGAAGGATGATTTCAGAAAGCCAAATGCGGTAAGGATCTTTTTCTTTTTTCCACGGCAATGGCCTTTCGCTATCGGCATACCAGCGGAGCAAAGATTGTTGAAAATAAAGAAAGGAGGAGTTGTCCAAAGGCATTACGGGTATAAAAAATGCGGCGACAAGGAATCCCTGTCGCCGCACAAATTAAGGAAGAAATAGTACTTCCCTAGGATTAAATCTTTACGCTTGAATTAGAAGAATCAGTAGTTTATTATCTAGTTGTTGTCCAACATGATGTTGTGATAACGCTTTGAAATAACTTCTTTAAGTTCTTTGCGAGCAAAGAAAATTCGGCTTTTAACCGTTCCCAAAGGTAGGTCAAGATGATCGGCAATCTCTTGGTATTTATAGCCCTGGTAATGCATCAAAAAAGGAATACGGATGGAATCGTCCAACTCTTCAACCATGAAAATCAACTCTTTCATCATGATGCTGCTTTCTGCACGATTCTCAATAACAGTGGCTCCCGAGTTCAGGTAGTACATGTTATCCGTAGAATCCATTATGGTGTTGGCCTTGCTTTTTTTACGATAGTTGTTGATGAAAATGTTTTTCATGATCGTAAACAACCAAGCTTTGAAGTTCGTGCCAGCATGGAATTTATCCATGTTGGTCATCGCACGGAAAGCAGTTTCTTGATAAAGATCTTTCGCGTCTTCCGTATTCTTGGTCAGATTATAGGCAAAGGAATGGAGTAAACTTTCCATTTTACCAAACTGTGCTTGAAATTCGTACTGAGACATGTGAAGCGACTTTTGTTTTATTTTTGGATTTAATCCCTTTTCGTTGAATCAAAGTTAGGTATAAGTTAAACAAAAACCAAGGAGGGGCTATTTTTTTTTTGAATCCGAAGGAGTTTTTTTTAAATTTTTAAAATAAATTTTTAATAAAATATTGATTAATAAGTAGTTACAAAAAAAATATTTCAGATTAAAAAATTCTGAAATTTCAATATTTTTTGAAAAAAGAGTCTGATTTACTGAATACAAGATTGCAAAATGTAAAAATCAATGTAATTATAAGCTAAAAAAGCTTGATAAGGCTTCTTTATATCAATTTTGTTTAAGGTTTTTACATAGATTGATCAGGAGTATGAATAGACAAATCCATTTCCATGCCTAAAATCATACCGAAAAGAGGAGGATTATTTTTGCGCCCTGGCCACCATCCACAAGGCAACAGACATAAAGATGATATTGGGTAGCCATACGCCAACCCAAACGGGGATGGCTTGGCCCATCGCAAAGACAGTAGTAAACTTGGACAGAAAAATATAGATGGCGCCGAGGGAAATACCAAGCGCCAAATGAAGCCCAATCCCTCCCCGCACCTTACGGGCAGCAATGGCCATGCCCATAATGGTCAGGATAAAAATGGTAAAAGGATCAGCCGAGCGTCGGTTGAGTTCCAATTGGTATTTTCGGACATTTCCGGCACCGCGCGCAATCTGTTGTCGGATGTAGCGCACTAAGGTAGGGGTTAGCATTGTACTTTGCTGGCTAGAGTAATCTACAAAGTCTCCAGGATTTAGATTCAGGGTAGTGTCTCTAAATTTTCCATATCCCAGCACTAGCGATTCCTTCAGGCTATCAAATGTTTGAATCTGGTAATCTCGAAGCCGCCATTTTTTGGTGTCTTTTTGCCATTCCACCACATCTGCCTTGATGAGTTGAATCAGTTGGTTGTCCCGGAATTGTTCAATTCGGAAGTCGCGGGCGGTACTGTCTTCTTTGCGGTAATTGCCGATGTACACTTTTACGTTGGGGGCAATAAATAGGTGTACGTCGGATGTTTTTCCTTTGTCATCGTTTTTGTCGATGTACTTCCGCAATACCCCTAGGCGGTGTTGCTCGCCCAAAGGGATTAAAAAGTGGGTGGCTAGCAAATATAAAAATGTTAAAAAACCTGCGCTGACAAGATATGGGCGCATCAGCCGATAAAAACTGACGCCTGCGTTAAAGATGGAAATGATTTCTGAGCTGTAGGCCATCCGCGAAGTAAAAAAGATGACGGCTACCAAGGCAAACACGGGCCAAAGCAAGCCCATCAACCACAGAAAAAAACTGGGGTAGTACTCCAACCAAATTTCCGCATTGGTGATGGGTTCTTCGATGAATTTTTCTACTTTTTCACTAAAGTCGATGATGATGCCAATCATGGTGAAGATCAGCACGGTAAAGAAAAAAGTAGACAAAAATTTGCGGATGATGTACCAATCTATCGTCTTCAGCATCGGTTTGTTTTTCTTAAAGAATGGAACGATATGAATTAGTCCGGTTTCATCCCTTATACCTTCAAATTTAACGGAATTTTCGAATCCTTGGTACAGGTATTAAAGCCGCTGTTCCAATTGAGGAACCATCGCATTTTTCCAACTTAAAAAATCGCCAGCTATGATGTGCTTTCGCGCTTCCTTTACCAGCCACAGATAAAAACTAAGATTGTGCAAAGTAGCAATTTGCATGCCTAAAATCTCGCTGCTGTGCACCAAATGTCGAAGATAAGCCTTGGTGTAAAATCGACTGGTAGCGCAAGGGCTATCTTCGTCGATGGGCGAAAAATCTTCTTTCCATTTGGCATTGCGAAGGTTCATCATCCCCTTTGCCGTATAGAGTTGCCCATGGCGGGCATTCCGGGTGGGCATTACACAATCAAACATATCAATACCCAGTGCAATGCATTCCAAAATGTTTACTGGAGTACCTACGCCCATCAAATACCGTGGTTTGTCGGCGGGTAGAATTTGACATACCAGGTCGGTCATTTGATACATTTCTTCGGCAGGTTCGCCTACGGAAAGTCCTCCGATGGCATTGGCCGGGCGGTTCATTTCGGCAATAAAAGTAGCCGACTCCTTGCGCAAATCAGGAAAAGTACTCCCCTGTACAATGGGGAATAAAGTCTGCTCGTAGCCATACAATCCCTGGGTTTGATCAAAACGATCACAACAGCGTTGGAGCCAACGGTGGGTAAGACCCATGGAGTTTTTGGCGTAATCGTAAGCACAGGGATAAGGCGTACACTCGTCAAAAGCCATGATGATATCAGCGCCAATGATGCGCTGGACATCCATTACGTTTTCAGGGGTAAAAAAATGCGATGAGCCATCGAAGTGCGACTGAAACACGACACCTTGCTCGTTGATTTTTCGATTATTGCTTAGCGAGTATACTTGATACCCGCCACTGTCGGTAAGTATTGGCCGATCCCAGCCATTAAAACCGTGTAAACCGCCTGCTTTTTGGATGATATCTGTACCTGGGCGCAGGTACAGATGATAAGTATTGCCTAGGATGATTTGCGCCTGAATGTCGTTGACAAGCTCATGTTGGTGAACAGCTTTTACAGTTCCAGCAGTACCCACAGGCATAAAAATTGGCGTTTGGATAACGCCATGCGCAGTCTGAATCTCGCCTGCTCTGGCTGAAGATTGCCGATCTTTTTGGTGTATGGTGAATTGAAACAAATGCTAGATGTTATAGCGCTTACTGTCCATTTTTAACAATACGCCCATCATGATGGAAAATCCAAACAGTGACGATCCCCCTTTGCTAATGAAAGGCAATGGAATACCGATAATGGGCATCAAGCCCATCGTCATCCCAATATTGATAAAAAAGTGGATAAATAAAATTCCAACAAAACAATAGGCATAAACCCGGGAGAAATTAGATCGTTGCCTTTCAGCAATGATCGTAAGTCGAATAAGTAGCATGAGAAAGATAGCAATCATGCCAAAGCTACCTACAAACCCCTGTTCCTCTCCTATTGTACAAAAAATAAAATCCGTCGACTGTTCCGGTACATAACTTAGTTTGGTCATGTTCCCTTGTAGGTAACCTTTTCCAGTAAGCCCACCTGCGGCAATAGCTGTTTTTGATTGAATGAGGTTGTATAAAGAGCCGCGCGGGTCGCAATCTTCGGGTTTTAGCCACACGTTGATCCGGTCTTTTTGGTGCGGCTTCAACACATTGTCAAACGCGTATCGGGCTGCAAAAGTAACCGAAATGCCGATAATGATGGCCATTGTGGATAATCCAATGTTGCGCAGGCCTTTCAAACTGGAATAAATAACCGCCCAAAGTAAATAGATGAAGCTAGCAGCAGCTAGTATGTACCACGAATATCCGAAGTAATATCCAACCAAGGCAGCTACTGAAAAAACAATTACCCCATACATCAAGAAGCGGTTAGGGTAGTACTGATAAGCCAAAACTCCTAGGCCACCCAACAACAATAAAAGCGATATGATTTGGGGGTTATAAATCAATCCTAGCAACAACATAGCAGTCAAAAAACTACCCGCCACGTAGTAGTTAGGAGAAAGTCCTTCACGGTATAAAACGATGAAAAAAGATAGAAAAACCAGCGCCGAACCGGCATCGGGTTGTAGTAAAATAAACAAGGGAGGAAGCAAAATAATCCCCAAAGCAATAAGCTGCGCCTGTGTACTTTTTAGATTGGTACTATAAGTGCTGATGTAACTCGATAAGGCCAAGCAAGTACCGAACTTGGCAAACTCAGAGGGTTGGATAGAGAATCCGCCAAAGGCATACCAAGAGGTGGCACCTTTGATGGTGACTCCTAAAAACAATACACCTAATAGCAAAACTAAAGATACACCATATATAAGGTAAGCAAAGGTTTGCCAGAATTTCCAATCGATGGCCAAAATCAATCCCAAAGTTGTAAAAGAAATGATGATCCAAATGACTTGTTTGCCCGCAGTAGAGGCAAAAAAACCAACATCTTGGTATTCTTGGTAAGTAGCAGCTAAGATCATCAACGCGCCAATGATCACTAGACCGATGTATAGAGAAAACACCGTCCAATCAATTCCTCGTGTACTTACTATCCTTCCTAACATGATTGCTTATTGCTTAGAGCTTGTTCGCGAATTTCTAATTTTGATAACCGATGAGTTCAACTGGACTAATCTGGTTGTCTTGTGTGAGATAAGTGCCAGGATACACGGAGCGCAATTCTTGCTGTAGCCCCATGGCATCCAATTTATTGGTAAAGGCTCCTGCTCTTAATAGGTAATAGGGTCTTTCATGGATCCAAGTGAGGGGAAGATAAGGATATTGTGCTTTAAAAGCATCCCGAGTGCTTTCCATTTTCACCCGATCGGTAGTGGCCAGTATTTGTACACGCCAGCCGCTGATGTACATCTTGGTTTTGTTCACTCCTACAAACTGATCTGCCAAAGCAGTTATTGCAGGATCTTCTTTGATCTGGATGTTTTGTGCCAGAAGTACTGAAGTCATGGCAACCAAAATAACGGTGAGTGAAATCGTACGCAGCATCTTTTTTCTGCAAAGATAGTGAATCTTGTAGGGAAAAAAATAGGGTTATTGCAGTAGGAATATTGGAGAAAAAATGGGAACTTTTCAATAGTGATGTTGCTACAGTAGCGATGCAGCTTCCTTCGCTCCACCACGCTTCAATATCAAGGTTGAGCGATTGCTACACCAGCAGAAGTGCCAATCCGCTGAGCGCCCGCTTTAATCATGGCTTCGGCTTCAGCACGGGTGCGAATCCCTCCAGATGCTTTGATTTTTATTTCATGGTTGACCAATTCGCCGAGGCGTTGAATCAATTCAGGAGTAGGCCCGTTCCCCAGAAGTCCAGTAGAAGTCTTGACATAATCGGGTTTTATTTCCAAAAGTATCTCGCAAACTTTACGCAGCTCATCTTCAGTTAACAAACCCGTTTCTATGATCGTTTTGATTTTCTTTCCCCGCAAACGCGCCGCAGTGGTCATGCTGTCAATGTCGTTTTTTAGAAAACCCCACTGACCACTTTTTACTGCACATATATTGATCACCACATCTACCTCGGCAGCACCTTCATCCAACGCTCTTTTGATTTCCTCCACCTTGGCTATGGTACTTGAATACCCCATCGGAAAGCCAACAACGGTGGCCACCTTTGTCTTTGACTCCAATTGTGCAAGCAAAGCAACAGCTTCAGTTACATAATAAGGGGGAATACAAATGGCTACAAACTGATGCGCTTGAGCTTCTTCGCAAATCTTTTTGATGTCGGCGGGACTACAATCGGCCTTCAACAGCGTGTGATCGATATAACTGGCGATGTCCATAAACGTTGAAAAATAATTTGTCAGTAACGAAAAAATACTTTGCGATGGCTTGAATCAAGCCCTAAAAGAATGCGAAAGGTAGATGAAAAAACCAAATTATTGTTATTTAACACAGATCAAATACTGTTAAGGTTTTTTGTTGTTTTGATTTTGAACGGCTTGCTTTGTTTTAATTTTCTACCAACTTTTGGCCAATGTTTTGAAAAATAAGGAAATAGCTTTTTTGAATCGCTCGTTATTGTAAATAGATACAGTTTAAATTCACCAAACCCAATAAAATGAACTCCCTAGCCGACATTGACTTCCCTGCCCTTATCAAAGCCAAAAAATCCCAGGGTGGATATTTTCCTTCTCCTAGCTCGTGGAATGATGAGGTCTTGTATTTTTTATTGCTTGATCGTTTTTCCAATGGCCACGAAACTGCCGAAAATTTATTTCATGCCAGCGACGCTGGTAATGCCGTTCAGAATGACAGCGATGCACAACATTGGCGCAATGCTGGCGGCAATTGGTGTGGAGGTGATTTCAAAGGCTTGATGGACAAAATTCCATACCTCAAGGATTTAGGCATTACTGCCATTTGGATTAGCCCTATTTTTAAACAGATTAAAAATTCCAATAGCTATCACGGCTATGGGATTCAGGATTTTTTAGAAACTGATCCGGATCATTTTGGCACCAAAGAGGAATTCAAATTATTGGTAGAAAAAGCGCA
>JBBRGN010000140.1:0-12402 GCA_038240665.1 Chitinophagales bacterium
ATAAAAAAAAGGAATTTTAAATTTTTCATTGGTTGGTATTAGGATTTTGTCTTCTTTTCAATTGTCTTTATTTTCCAAATTCTCCCATTTTTTGCCTTTCAAAATACCCTCTACAATAGCGCTTTGACCATGATTATTGGCGGGTTGAAGTCCTAAAATAGTGCAAATCAGTTTATACACGTTGATGTTTTCAAAAGGCGGTACGGTTTTACCGACTGCAAAGGCTGGCCCCTTGGCCAAAAAAGTAGCCCGCATGTTGACTTCGTCGTTGTCCCAACCGTGCGCGCCTTTGATCAAAGTGTTTTTTTGTTTTTGAAAATTGCTTCTGGTGGTGTTGTACCAGCTTTCTTCGCTAACCACCACCACATCGCCAATACGGCGGTTGTCGCGAAAATGCCAGCGTTCAGGGGTTTCACTTTTTTTATAAACCTGAAAATGAGGATGTGGTTTGCTGTTAAAACCAGCCAAAAGGGAATCCATTTTTTCTGGTTTGACAAAAAAGTTGGTAACTTCTCCAAAGATAGTGCGGCTGGGCCAGTCCATGTTGATGTAATCATCCAAAAAATTGATCCTTTCGGTGCTTAACGCATCCATACCATGATCAGAAACGACGATCAGGTTGACTTGGTTTTGTAATTTGCGCAGTTCAATGCCTTGTACCAATTTGGCGGCTGCTCTTACTGAATCAGAAGCTGGGCCATAACTATGCCCCATGACATCCGTTTTGCTAAAATATAGGGTAATTAAACGTGGTCGGTTGATGGTGGGGATATCCAACCAGCTTAGTACGGTATCTACGCGGTTTTGATAAGGTTCGTCATTGTTGTAGGGTTTCCAATGGCTGGGGCGAATGCCGTTGATGGGAGCTTCGGATCCTGGCCAAAAAAAACAAGCGGCTTTTATCCCTTGCTTTTCAGCTGTATTCCAAATGGGTTCACCACCCCACCAACGTGCTTTGGTGTTTTCCTCGCGATTTGCAGTACTGAATTGGGCTTTGAATTCCGGATCGTACATGGTGTTGGCAACGATGCCATGCTCAGCAGGGTAAAGACCAGTAACGATACTGTAATGGTTAGGGAAGGTTAGCGTGGGAAAAGCAGGTTTCATGTACTCAGCAAGTACGCCATCGGAGGCTAATTTTTGGAGCGTGGGTACTTCCATTGTCTTTAGGTAATCGCTACGGAAACCATCCAAAGAAATGAGTATTACGATGGGTTGCCCTACATTTTTGTTGCTGGCAACTCCGCCGGCGAGGCGTCGGTTACTGGTACACCCCAAGAGCAGTAGTAGACTGAAACACAGAAAAAAGGGTAAAAAATAGCGTACTTGAAACATGATGTTCTGTTTTTTTGGCACTCAGGCCTTTTTGGTTATTGATCACTCATTCCTTACAATGATTGGGCTGCTCTTCGTTGACGTACGGCTTCAAAAAGTAAAATACCGGTGGAGACTGATACATTCATGGAGTCTACCTGCCCGTACATGGGGATTATGACCCGTTGGTCGGCTACTTCTACCCAAAAATCAGTAATGCCATCGGCTTCAGTACCCATAACGATGGCTGCTGGCTGATTGAAATTGCATTGATCGTAGGGATAGCTTGCTTCTAAATGCGTAACAAAAACTTCAATGCCGTTCTGGCGCAACCAAGTCAAAGCCTCCGGAGCAGGAACGGTAAATACTGGCAAGGTAAATACAGCGCCAAGACTGGCGCGGATAACGTTCGGGTTGTACCAATCGGTTTGGGCATCGCAGAGAATGACCGCGTCTACTCCAGCCGCGTCGGCTGTTCGTAAAATAGCGCCAAGGTTACCTGGTTTCTCAACGGTTTCAAGGATTAGAAGGAGCGGATCAAGGGGCAGTTCAAGGTATTCTAAGTGTTTTTTTGGTTGCAAAAAAACGCCAACGGCATTGGGAACATTCGCGCGGTAAGCTATTTTTTCCATGACTGTACGGTTGACTTCGATGATCTCGCTTGGCGCAACCATTGCCGCTTGGAGCAACGCATCAATAGCCGTAGTAGGAGTAACCTGGGGATCAAAAAGCAATTGTTCGGCTTGGAGCCCTGATGAGAAGGCCATGCTCAGTTCAATGAGTCCTTCGGCCACAAAAAGCCCTTGTTGACGGCGTTCCCGAGCCTTCTCGCTGAGTAGGACAATATTTTTTATCAGCGGATTTTGTAGGCTGGTGATTATCTTGGACATTTGTTAGACAATTTGCAACATGAATTCGATAGGACTTCCCACGTTTCCCGATTATGAATTAATTGACTCCGGCAATTTTAAGAAATTGGAACGGTTTGGGCAATTTATTCTTTCTCGTCCCGAACCCCAAGCACTTTGGCCGCCAGCATTGAGCGAGCCAGAATGGGATCGTTTGGCGCAGGCGGTATTTACCCGAAAAACTGGCGCGGCCAGTACTGCCGATGATGGCAATTGGGACCTGAAACCGGGTATGCTCGAGCAATGGCATATGGGCTACCGCTACAAAGATATGGATTTGACTTTTCGTTTGGGACTTACTTCCTTCAAACATGTGGGAATTTTTCCAGAGCAGGCTGATAATTGGAACTATATTTTTGAGGTGTGCAAAAAAATGAATACGCCTCAGCTTTCCGTGCTTAATCTTTTTGCCTATACGGGCGGTGCTTCCCTGGCCGCCAAGGCTGCAGGTGCTGATGTAGTACATGTGGACTCGGTTAAACCCGTGGTGAGTTGGGCGCGACAAAATATGGAAGCGAGTAAATTAACGGATATCCGCTGGGTAGTGGAAGATGCGCTCAAGTTTGTCAAAAAAGAAGCCAAACGCGGTCGGCTTTACCAAGGCGTTGTTTTAGATCCTCCCGCTTACGGGCGCGGCCCCGATGGCGAAAGATGGCTGCTAGAAAAACAAATTGGGGAATTGCTGGAAGCCTGTGCCCAAGTTCTGGATCCTAAAACACATTTTTTTGTATTGAACCTCTACTCCATGGGTTTCTCCGGGTTGGTAGCTCAAAATCTAGTTAAGCATTATTTTCCTCTGGCTCAGGATTTATCAGTTGGCGAGTTGTATGTACCAGATCAGAGAGGCGCTCAGTTGCCGCTAGGAACTTTTGTGCGTTTTTCTAAGGAATGAACTTTTGTGTAAAAATAAAATTGGCGCAACGGCAGGCTGACGGGCTTAAAAACAACCTTTTATCTCGCAGACTATCGCTGCGCCAAAACTAAAAAATCTTATCGTTGAGCTTTCAACAAATCACGGATTTCTGCTAATAAATCTTCAGATGTTGGTCCGGCAGGAGCTGCGGGTGCAGCAGGCGCTTCGGCTTTTTTCATGTTGTTCATGGCCTTTACCACAAAGAACAAAGTCAATGCCACAATGATAAAATTGATGAGGGTGTTGATTAACTTGCCATAAGCCATCACCACACCGCCTGCGCCACGAATGGCATCGGCGGAGTTCAAATTCACATCAGCGGCAGTTGGCGCGCGCAAAATCATAAAAAGGTTACTAAAATCTGGCGCGTTGAACACAGCGGCGATGATGGGCATCAAAACATCGGTTACTACCGAGGAAACGATAGCGCCAAAAGCCGCACCGATGATCAAGCCAATGGCCAGATCCACCATATTGCCTTGCATGGCAAATTCACGAAATTGCTTAAACATGTTGTTTTCGATTTGGTAAAAATGGGTAAAAATTTATAATCAAATCGAAAGTACAATTGTTAGGAATGATTCAACAATAAGCTACCAATTTAATTTGCCTAATTTAATACCTTATTATCGACTCATTCCTTAGCCATACAATTCGGTGATGAGATGACTTTTTTGAAAACCCATGTTTTGTAAATTCAGCACTGCTTCGTCCACCATGTTTTGCCAGCCACAGAGGTAAAAAAGGACATCTTCACGAGGGGCATAGGCAGATTGATACAGTTGATGGACGTAACCCGATTTGATTTCAAACTCAAACTCTTCAGGCGCTATGCTTTCTTCTTTCGACAAAGCCACGGAGAAATGAAATCCAGGCATCGTTTTTTGCAATGTTTCAAATTCTTTCCGGTACAAAATGCCTTCGGAAAACCGAGTCCCAAAAATCAGATGGATATTGCAATGGGACTTGCCAGTATGTTGAAGATGTTGCAGCATACTGCGAAATGGAGCAACACCCGTACCCGTACAAATCATCACCAGGTCTTTTTCAATGGTGCTGGGCAAGGTAAAAACACCATTAGGCCCTTTAAAACGGATTGCTGAACCCGTCCTTATTTCATCAAAAAGATACTGAGTCGCTAGGCCACCTGCTAATTTTACAATGCAAAATTCGAGCGTATTGGTCTCCGTTGGCGAATTGGCAATGGAGTAGCTGCGCCAGCGTTGCAGGCGTTTTTCATGAATTGGGAGATCCATTGTGACAAACTGTCCGGGTTGAAAATCAAACCGATCGAGGTCGGGGATTTTTACCCAAAACCGTTTTGTGGTGGGCGTTTCGTCAATAATTTCGGTTACTTCGCCGTCGTACCAAGTAGTTGCCATATTGTAATGCGCTTTGCGCTTGCTAATTCAAAATCATTTCATCATAGCCATAAACATCCAAAAAACCTTTTTCGTTGAAATAAGCTCGGGTTTGTGCTATAGAAAGGTTGCTGGTGGCCAGCACAAAATCGCCGCCCCAAGCGCCCAGTGATTTGATTTCGCCCCAATAATCAGGAAAATGCAGCATTTTCACTGGGATTAAAGACAAGGTGTTGGCAATGAGGGTTTCGTGTTCTTGAATGGCTTTTTCGAAAAGTACTAAATCATCGACTGCCGCAACAAAATTTTGAGTAATGGCGCTAATTTTTTGCAGTAAAAAGGCTTTATTTGAAGAATCTCCTAATGCCCGATAGTGTTGGATGCCTTCCCGACTATCTTGTTTTTTGCCCAAATAAACAAAATACAAGTGCTGGGAAAAAGTAGGACGCCAAGTAACATCGAGGGAAGTTGGCACATTGTTGAGGCGTTGGTAAAAAATGGGCCCTTTAGCCTCCGCGCAAGCAATATCGTAGCCCGAACCGCCAAAACTGGCTTGTAACAAAGCCTGGGAATCGGTTTGACTCCATTGTCCCAAACAACTCAATAAAGTAGAGCTGCTTCCCAAACCCCAGTGACGGGAAAATTCTAAACGGGTGCTTATTTTACAGGCGGTCATCTGTTTGAAAAATAGAGGGTTCAATTGCTGAATGGCGGCAAATATTTTTTCCAAACGTTTGCCCACGAGCTCGTCGTTACCCGATTGGTAGCTCATTTTTGGTAAATCAAAGCTGCCTTCAAACCAAAGACTACCATCCACGTCATAGCTTTTCCAATGTACCAGCTTGATTTCGGGAGAAAATAATTCGATTTCCATCCACTGCCCTCGTCGAGTAGGTAAAGCTAAGGCCAGCGCTCCATCGAGTACAAAATATTCGCCGGAGAGCAGCAATTTTCCATGGGCGTAGAAGCGATGTGGAACAACAACTGACATCAGGTTAGCGATTTTTAATTTTCGCTATTGCACCATTTTCGATAGGAGCATCAACAGCTTTTTGGCGCAACTCAGCCAGTTGATCGCGTACTGCGGAGAAGGAAACCGCTTGATCTGTAAATTGCTGGGCAATCCAATGAGCTTCCTGTTCGCTGGCTTCCAAGTGATTGAGAATGTTCATCAGGTGCATTTTCATATGACCTTTCTGGATACCGGTAGTTACTAAGGAGCGGACAGCAGCAAAATTTTGAGCTAAACCCATAGCGGCAACGATCGACATTAATTGTTGGGCGGAAGGTTGTCGCAACACTTCCAACGATAATTTTGCTAGGGGGTGTAGTTTGGTTAGGCCGCCCACGGTGCCCAAAGCCAAAGGAATGTCCAACCAAAAACGGAACAGGCCATCATCAATGCTACAATTGCTGAGGCTTCGGTATTGTCCGTCGCGCGCTGCGTAGGCATGCCCGCAAGCTTCCACTGCGCGGAAATCATTGCCAGTAGCCAATACTACGGCATCGATGCCATTGAATATACCTTTGTTATGAGTAACCGCGCGGTAGGTATCCAGTTGAGCGATGCGTACTGCGGTATAAAATTTTTCTGCAAAACGGACACCATCCATCCCTTCCGCAACCTTGTTCAATTTCTCAATAGGGCAGCTTACCATGGCACGCACCAAACAGTCAGGCGTATAATTGGATAAAATGGCCATGATCACGGTTAGTTGGCGTTCCGCGCCGATAAAATCAGGATGATCAGCTACAAAACGTTGTATTCGATGACCAAAAGCTTCTAAAATGGAGTTGATAAAATTAGCGCCCATAGAATCGCAAGTTTCGAAACTTACCTTGAGTTGGAAGTAGTTGGGTTCTTGAGCAGTAAAGTCAAGCAATTCAATGTCCAAAATACCCCCCCCTCTTTTTTCCATATTCAAGGTCAGGTGCTGGACATCGTTGAGTAGTTCGCTTTTTATTTCCGGTAGGTAACGCCGCAATTTTTCAGTTGGCCCAGACCAGGAAAAATGCAATTGCCCTAATTTGATGGTATTGATGATTTTGGTTTTGAACCCCCCGCGGGTTTGCCAAAATTTGGCGGCGCTAGCTGCTGCGGCAACTACCGAGCTTTCCTCGATAACCATCGGTACGGCATGCAATTGGCCGTCGATTAAAAAGTTGGGTGCGATACCAAAGGGCAAGAAAAAATTACTGATCGTATTTTCGCTAAAGCCGTCAAAAATACGCTGTACTTCAGCATCTTCATGCCAGAAACCTTGCAATAAGGCTACTGCTTGCTCCGGATCTTGGGTAAATTGCGCCGCAATCCATTGGAGCTTTTCTTCTTTGCTGAATTTTGAAAAACCTGCTACCCCCCCCATCAACGAACCTTTAAATACGCGCTTGCCAATTCCAAACCTTCTATTTGCGAGGCCACATAAGCCCGACATGTTTCATAATCTCCTTGGGCATGCTTGAGAAAACCCGAAGCTTGCCCATATATACTCGGCAATTTTATCTTGTTCATTAAATAATAGCCATCCAGGAAATTTTTGATGCCTCCGGAAATAATGATTTGACGACAGTGCACTTGATCGCCCAATTCGGTGTTCAGCACATTGACCATCTCCACCATTTCTTCTGCCGAATGCCCTACCAATGCGAGTTGAGCAAAAATATTTTGTTGAATTTCATCGCTACGCAACAACTCCAACTTGGCAAAATTGGTACCACCGGCTGCTGCAAAATCAATTGCCGCCAAAGGCAAGGTCAATAATTCCCGTAAACTAGCCATCCCCATTCCCTGGCCTACCTCTTTTACGATGACCGGAGCATCCAGATAATCTAATATTTTTTTGATGGTGACCAATGGTGGGTGTACGAATCGATCGCCTTCAGGTTGTAACCATTCTTGCAATGGATTGACATGAATGATCAAGCCGTCTGCTTCAAGTTTGTTTAGCAAGTTTTTGATGCGGTACAACTCATTTTGTTCAATCAACTGTTCCAACTGCGCAATACCTAAGTTGGCGTAAAGGGGTTGGTCATCGCCTATGATGCGGCGTACTGCAAAATCAGCAAGGTTGTCATCGCTATACAACAAAGGCCGACAAGACCCCAGACCCATGCCTAAACCAAATTCGCCGCAAGCCCGGGCAAGGTTGTGGTTGATGGTACGCGCCATTGCTGTGCCGCCAGTCATGCTTGACACCCAAAGCGGCGCTCGGAATTTTTTGCCTAAAAAAGAAAAAGCAGGCCAGCTTCCAGTATTTGGATGCGCAGCCAACAACGGTTCGTAATAAAAACGACCATCTAGTTCCCCTTGCCCAATCTGTGAGTGGAAAGTCAGTCCAATGTGGTCGCGTTTGCGCTCAGCGGCATTGGGATCAGCATCGGCAGGGTGTACTTCGGTTGGTGCTTGTTGTTCGGCCATGACTCAATATACCTCGTAAGCTACAAAAATAGCGGATTTAATAGAAAAAATGGGGCAAATGCCACATTTTCTGATGCGGAGGTGTAACAAGACCAGTTAAAAATGGTTTAGAACGGGTCGAGATTTTACTTTGGGCTATATTTCTGCAAGGTACTCATGGACAAATTTAATGGCCATTGCGCCCTCGCCAACTGCCGATGCTACCCGATTCATTGCGCCAGCTCGCACATCTCCAGCTGCAAAAATGCCGGGCTGACAAGTTTCCAACAAAAATGGTTCGCGACTGTGTTTCCAGATGGATTTGAATTTTGGGTAGCGTTTCAGTTCTTTTCCGGTTTCGATGAAGCCTTTTTCATCGCGTAGGATATTTTCGGGTAGCCAATCTGATGCCGGACGGGTACCTATAAAAATGAACAGCGCGTCTGCATTAACTTGCTCGCTCGCTTTGGTGTCGACGTTTTCTAGTACAATACACTCCAGAGAATCATCTCCTAGGGTTTCCATGACCTCCGTTTTTCCCAACACTTCAATATTGGGAATAGCTTTGATTTGGTCAATAAGATAAGACGACATGGTGGAGGTCAAATCAGGTTTACGTACTACAATGTGTACTTTTTCGGCAAATTGCGATAAGTATACCGCCCCTTGGCCAGCTGAGTTTCCACCCCCCACGATGTACACCTGTTTATTGCGGCAAGCATTGGCTTCGGTCATAGCAGCGCCATAGTATACACCTGCTCCCGTGAATTTTTCAATGTCTTTGGCGGGTAGCTTGCGGTAATCCACACCAGAAGCGATGATGATACTCTTGGCATAGAGGTAATTATTGGTGCCTACAAAGGTTATTTTTTTGTAGGAGCCTTCTATTTCAATCTTTTCAACCTCTTGCGAGGTCAAAAACTCGGCACCTAGCCTAGTTGCCTGCGCCAGCGCACGGTGTGTAAGGTCTGCGCCGCTTAAACCGTTGGGAAAGCCTAGGTAGTTTTCAATTCGTGAGCTGGTACCCGCTTGTCCGCCCGGAGCACGGCGTTCGATGAGGAGTGTTTTTAGTCCTTCCGAACCACCATAAACCGCAGCAGCTAAACCGGCGGGTCCGGCGCCAATGATGACGACATCGTACATTTCCTCGCGGGCTTGGGTGGCCATGCCTAGGCGGGAAGCAATTTGGATAATCGAAGGGGCGTATAGCACGGTGGCATCCTCAAAAACCATAACCGGCAGATCTTTTTCCGATAACCCGTGAAGCAGAAGAAGCTCTTTTGCTTGCACATTGCTTTCCACATCCAGCCATTGGTAGGCAAAAAGATTTCCAGATAAAAAATCTTTAATCTCATGCGATAAGGGAGAGTATTGGTAGCCGATAAGCCGAATTCCAAAAAAATCTGGGGTATGGTTGTTCTCCCAATCTTCCAATAAATCACTGAGTACCGGAAGTAATTTGTCTTTGGGGGGATCCCAAGGTTTGAGCAGATAATGATCCAAACCTACATCATTAATGGCGCGAATTGCGGCTTCTGTATCGGAATAAGCAGTGAGCAATACCCTTTTTGCTTCGGGAAAGAAAACTTTGGCTTGTACCAAAAAATCTACGCCGAGCATATCAGGCATGCGCTGATCAGATAAAAATAGGGCTACCGTTTCGCCTTGCTTTTTTAGTTCGGGCAGGCTATCAAGCGCTTCTTGCGGCGAATCGGTGCTAATGATGCGATAGTCGTTTTTATAACCATTCCGCAAATCATTTTTAAGCGAACGCAATACCTGCGGGTCATCGTCGACCGATAATATGATGGGTTTTTTTTCAGCTGCCATAGGAGGAGTTTTAATGTCGGTCTAAAGGAATACAAACGGTAAAAATCGTTTCTCCGGGTTTGGATTTTACTTTAATATCGCCGTGGTGTTGTAAAACGATGCGGCGGGTAATCTCCAGTCCCATACCAGTGCCTTTTCCAATGGCTTTGGTGGTGAAAAAAGGATCAAAAATTTTCATCCTAATTTCTTCAGGTATGCCTGTTCCATTATCGATGATGTTCACCACGGCTTTGCCTTTCTGTACCGAAGTGTGGATGGTCAATACGCCGCCAGTTTGCATGGCGTCAAGGGCGTTATCGATCAAGTTGGTCCAGACCTGGTTTATTTCTCCGGGATGCATCACCACCAGAGGCATTTCCGTAGCCAGGTCTTTTACCAAATGGATGTTTTTTTCCTTCAAGGCGTGTTTGAGCATGGTGAGCGTGGAGCGAATGCCCTCATGCAGATCAGTAGCTTGCCAGCCTTGGCTTTGATCCATGTGGGTATATGATTTCACCGACTTTACCAGTTTGCCAATGCGATCAGCAGATTCTCGGATTTCTTTGACCAGTCCTTCAAGACTAAGTGTGCTCTCGACCCACCAAAAAATAGGTTCCAAGTCTTTGCCATGAACTGCTGCCTTCATTTTTTCCAAATCAGCTATGCTAAGGTCAGCGTCTAGAAAGGTTTCGGCAATGTCGTCGCCTTGGGTAATGCCATTGTCATCCAGCCAATCAAGGATGTCGTCTTTTAGCGATTCGCGTTGCAGGAGGGTAAGTTCTTTCTTTGGCGATATTGTTGCAGTTTTTGTAAAAAGTACCTCGTTGAGGGCATCGGTTTCTTCGGGGGTAACCCTCATCGTAATCACCGATTTGAAGCGTTCGGGTGTTTGATGGATCTTGTCGTATAGCTCCTCGGCGCCGCGCACCAAAGCAGAAGCAGGGTTGTTTAATTCATGGGCGAGTCCGGCGGATAGCTTACCCAGCGACATCAACTTTTCATCTTGTAGCCGAAGTTCGGTAAAGCTTTTAATACGATTCGACATTACGGCCACCAGGTTTTGCACCATGGCATAGCTTACATTGACCATTTCAGTAAAACAGTTGCTAGGCAGTGCCAAGATTTTTAGTGGCTCCAAGGCAATACCATATGCGGTACTGAATTTCATCCTAGAAAAGGGCAGTAAACCGGTGGTATAGCCAGCACCCCATTCTCCTAAGTCCTTGAATTCATTGCCTTGTTGCATACGTAAAGCATACCGACCCTCCACCACCAGCAACATGTGATCTACTTGCTGATTGGGGAGAAAAATTTGTTCTTCATCCTCGTAGAGTCGATACTCGGAATGATCAATCAACCATTCAATGGCTGCTGGAGTTACCCCTTCAAAAATCTCAAAAGTCCCAATGCTTTGGATTTGAATGCTGGATTTATCGCCTATTTTCACAGTAGATCAGATTTTTTATACCTCTTCAAATGGAGAAAAAACTTCGTCGGCGTAGCACCACAACCAATCTTCTCCAGGCTCCGCCGAACAAACGACCGGATGTTGGGTACTGTGGAAATGTTTGGTGGCGTGTTTGTTGAGAGAAGCATCACAGCAATGGGTAACGCCGCAGGTTTGGCAAGTACGCAGATGCACCCAATGGCTGCCTATTTTGACACACTCCGCACATTCGTGAGCGGTTGCTCTTTTTATTTCTTCTAGCTTGTCAATGTGCTCGCAGGTACTTGTTGACATGTTTTTCATCAATTTATTGGACGAGAAATAAAGTATCTGAAAAATAATTTTGCTGATCGGTAAAATGGTTCAACACTTTGAGATTGGCCAAGGTTGCTAGCTCTTCAATCTCCTCAAAATCAAACTTTTTAGACAACTCCATATCAATGGCTTCCCAGGCTGAAAAAGTTACGGTTAGCTCTATTTTAGAGATAAAAACAGAATGTGCGATTTTGCTTACCAAATAACTTTTCATCTCCCCGCTGATCGGGTGGTACACCGGCCAATGCTGGAAATTGGCAATATCAAAATTTGCGCCTAGTTCCCGATTGATGCGCAAAAGGTGGTTAAAATTAAAATCGCGGGTAACGCCCGCCGCATCACTATAGGCAGCGAGAATTTGATCGGGATTTTTTTTCAAGTCAAAACCGACGAGTACCAAGTCTCCAGGTTCAAGGCGTTGGCGAAGTTGTTGTAAAAACTTTGTGCTCTCGGTAAAAGACATATTGCCAATAGTAGACCCCAAAAAAAGCACCAATTTTGTCGTACCGGCCTCAGTTTGTTTCATTTGATCCAGCGCTGTAAAATAGTCTCCTTCCAAAGGAATTACAGCTATATTAGGCCACAGTGCGTTCAATTCCTTTTTTAAATGGACTAAAATGTTGCCTGAAATATCAACAGGGAAATATTGATACTTCAGCTGCTGGTTTTCGAAATGCTGGAGTAAAATACGGGTTTTTAATCCATCTCCTGCACCCAATTCAATGAGGTCAAATTTTTTCCCAGCCACATAATGTCCGAGGGTTTCACTGTACGAATCAAGAATTTCACCTTCGCTGCGCGTAAGGTAATACTCCGGAAGATCCATGATTTTTTGAAACAACCGATCCCCGGCAGCATCGTAAAAATATTTGGAGAGTAAAAACTTAGGTTTGCTGGTTAATCCAGTTTTCACATCCTGGTCAAAAGCAGTAGTTGCC
>JBBRGN010000141.1:0-12382 GCA_038240665.1 Chitinophagales bacterium
AGGAAAGTGTTCCACCGACCTCATTTCAATGGCTGGTCGTTGGTTGGTATTCCGCGGTCTGTTGCAATACATCGCCTATAATTCCTTCATCAGAGCGGTGAACTATTTCAATGGCGAAACCAATAAGGTACTGAATTACGTAGACAATAAATTCATGCCGGTTCCTGATTCTGGTTTGGCTTATCGCGATGCTGGTGTAGGTACGGTTGTTTTTGGCGAAGAAAACTATGGTGAAGGTTCTTCCCGCGAACATGCGGCCATGCAGCCCCGTTTCTTGGGTGTAAAAGTGGTGATTGTGAAGTCATTTGCGCGCATCCACGAGACCAATTTGAAAAAACAGGGCATGTTGGCGCTTACTTTTGTCAATACCGAGGATTACGAAAAGGTACGTCAGGACGATTTCATCACCATCGAAGATTTGGCGCACATGGCTCCAGGTAAAAACCTGACCGTAACGCTCCAACATTCCGATGGAACAAGCGAAAGTTTTGAAGTAGCGCAAACTTATAACCAGCAACAAATTGACTGGGTAAAAGCAGGTTCTGCTTTGAATAAGATTAGGACAGAAATGGGCGTTGCTTAATTTTCTGCTTCTTTTTTATATTTTTGTGAAGAGGCCTAGCGTAAAAATCGTTAGGCCTCTTTTTTTTATCCCAAAAACACACTACCGATGACACCACGCGTTCTCCTTATGGCCTTTCTATTTTCCGTTGCTCAATATTTACAAGGACAATCCCTTCAAACCAGTCCCGGTGCTTTTACCTTCGTGGAAACTGCCACCGATGTTGCCTCGCAAGTCCACACTTTACCAACAGCCCACCCCAACAGCAGTTTTAGAGCTTTCAATGTTACCATTGTCACAGAAAATGGCGCGCCTTTACCCAGTGATTTTCAGCCACAGTTGGTGATGACTTATCCCAATGGCAAAACGGAAATTGTAATGCTGTATCCGTTTCAAGAAGTAGAAAGTCTGCCGAGTACTTTTAAATCGGATCTGGTATACATGTCAACGAAAATCAAATCCTACCATTTGATTTGGACGGGCGAGGCGCTTCCCTTGCTGAAGATCACTGGAGAATGGTTTGATCCAGGGGCTGTAACGTCTAGGCAAACTGAGGTTGTAGATCCGAGTCCATCTTTGCGATCCAACTGTAGTGTGCCGCTCCCAAAATATGTGGACCGCGTCAGTTGGAACTGTCCCAGTGGCGCGGCTTATACGACCCCTCCGGCATCCTATACCCAAGTTACCCACCTCATCATCCACCATTCAGCAGGGGTAAATACCAGCACCAATTGGGGACAAGTGGTACTTTCCATTTGGAATTACCATGTCAATTCCAATAAGTGGTCGGATATCGCCTACAATTGGTTGGTGGATCCCAATGGTGTGGTGTATGAAGGAAGGGGCGGCGGCGACAATGTGCTGGGGGCTCACTTTTGCGGTTACAATGCAGGAACCATGGGCGTATGCATGTTGGGTAATTTTCAACAAGTAGAGGTATCGCAAAAAGCCTTTGACAACCTGCTTAAAGTACTGACTTGGAAAGCTTGTGCGCGCAATTTGGATCCCAACCAGATTGCTTTTCACCCCAGTTCTGGGCTTCAATTGTACCGCGTATCTGGTCATCGCGATGGCTGTTCCACGGAATGCCCTGGCGATAATTTGTACAAACTGCTGCCACAAATTCGATCAAGAATTTCCTCGGTATTGAACCCTTCTACGGGCATTGATAATCGTATTGGTAATTCATTACAAGTAACCATTTATCCCAATCCAGTTCGACCAGCTGAAAAAGTATGGGTACAGGTGGAAAGCAAGGAGCTTAAAAATGGCCTATTGGCGCTGCTGGACACGCAAGGACAGTTACTGTATCAGCAATTACTTTCCTTACAAGAAGGCAAAAACAACCTTTTGCTCAACCTGCCGGCTTTAGCACCGGGCAATTATTGGCTGCGCTGGCAGGATCGCGAAAGCGCAATGGTTTTTAACCAAAAACTCACGGTAGTTGATTAGATTTCGCCAGCGGAAAAATAAATTTTGGGACAATAAAACCCCCGGCTTTGTTTTTGTGTTACCTTTGTAGGATTAATCTAAATTAGATTCGAACGATAGAAATCAATCAGATATGGATACCAATGTAACAAAAAGTCCGGTATTGTTGTATACCGAGCAAACGCCTAACCCTGAGTCGCTTAAGTTTGTGACAAACAGGATATTGTACAAAGGGACGGCTGATTTCCGGGAAGAAAACCTGGCCAAGGAATGGTCGCCATTGGGCAGTGTTCTGTTTGAAATGCCTTATGTGAAAGGGGTATACATCACTAATAACTTTGTTACCATCACCAAAGAATTCAACTACGATTGGGCGGAGATCATGCTCAAGTTGAAGGAATTTCTGAAAAACTACATTGAGGAAGGTGGCGTTATCGTTAATGAGGGTTTTGCGGAGGCGATGGCTGAATTGGAACAAAAAGACATTTCGGCTAAAGGTTATTCGGAGAGCGATACGGAAATAGTACAAACCATCAAAAACTTGATCGATCAATATGTGAAGCCAGCAGTAGAAAGCGACGGCGGAAACATCGAATTCAAGTCTTATGATGCGGGTAAAGTATTTGTCATTTTGCAAGGATCTTGCAGCGGTTGTCCTTCTTCTACCGTTACTTTGAAATCAGGTATCGAAGGCATGTTGAAGCGCATGGTTCCACAGGTCACCGAGGTGATTGCTGAAATGGGATAATCATAATTTACATCCAATCCAGCTTAATTTAGGCTAAAATTGGTTCCTATACATGGCACAAAGGCGTCAGTAACTGCGGTTACTGACGTCTTTTTTGTTTCAATACATATAAAAATTTGGTTGAAATGACAAATGATTGTATTTTCGTTTGTCGCTTCGCCTTTTCTGCCAGCGTAGTAGTACCTGTCTACCCATTTACCATCCCAAAAACTTACGAAAATGCCAGTTGGCATTTGCTGTTTTAGCTACAACAATAGATCCTGTTGTGGAGAATTTCTCATGACTACTGTGGATTGCAGCTCCCACATTCCCGTGTTCAAAAAATAAGCTTGTTCAGGAATATTTCTGTCCAGCTTCTGTCTGCCCAGCAGGCACACTCCATTGGCTTTATAAACTGATTATAAGGCGTGAATTGTTTTTTAAGGTTACTTTCGCGGAGCTTTGTTTCCTCAAAGCTCCGTTTTTTATTTGGCGTTTGGAGGAGAGGAATGATTCATAAAGCCCTTTTTTTGCTTCTTTGTTCTGCTTCCTATAGTTTAATCAAGACCCGATCAAGAAAAAAACTTTTTTTGGCGACATTTTCAATCTACTGGTCAACCTTATTAAAGTTTTACCTACCTTTTTTGCGAATAAATAAAACTTATGCCATGAAAGTGCTTCATATCATCATTGCTCTTGTGTTTGTACTGTTTGCAGGGTTTCAATACAATGATCCCGATCCGTGGTTTTGGGCGGCAATGTATGCCTTTGTAGCTGTCATTGCAGGATTAGCTGCATTTGGCCGCTACTACCGCTGGCTTACGCTGTTTGGAATTGCCGTTTGCAGCATTTGGATGCTTACGCTGTTGCCTGATTTTATACATTGGGTACAAATGGGGATGCCTTCAATTGTTGAACACATGAAAGCGGAGGCGAAGCACATCGAATTGACCCGGGAATTTCTGGGTTTAATTTTGGCCGGGGGTACTTTGATCTATTATTACTTTCTGGGCCGCCGAAATTGATACCTTATTTTTGAATCATTCCTTAATAAAACGATAGACAAATGGATCGCAGAAAATTTATTCAGCAAAGCGCGATGCTGGGAACAGGCATCGCAGTTGCGCCTACCCAACTCCTCAGCAGCTTCGAAGCTAAAAAGCTAAAAAAAGTAGGCGTACAGTTGTACACCTTACGCAAGGCCATTTCCAAAGACCCGGAAGCCATACTTGGTAAAGTGGCCGGTATTGGCTACAATTTTGTAGAGTTTTTTGGCTACAACGACGGCAAGTACTTTGGAAAAACGGCTAAAGAAATTCGTCAGTACCTCGATAATTTTGGCATCCAATCGCTCAGCTCTCATTATCAAACGGGGGCTACTACCCCCAATGTAATCGGTACATTGACCAACAATTGGGAGAAAGCGGTAGCTGATTCGGCGCTTTTGGGACAAAAGTATTGCATCCTAGCTTACTTGAATGAACCAGAGCGTAAAACCATTGACGACTACAAACGTACCGCTGATCTATTGAATAAATGCGGCGAGGTAACCAAAAAATACGGCATCCAGATGGGATACCACAACCACGCCTTTGAATTTGATGCCATCGATGGTCAGGTGCCGATGGATGTATTGTTGAACAATACCGACGCCAATTTGGTGAAAATGGAGTCTGATTTGTATTGGATTGTTAAAGCGGGGATGGATCCGGTGGAGTTTTTCAAAAAACATGCCGGACGGATCGAGTTGTGGCACGTCAAAGACATGGACAATACCCCGCAAAAAGCATTTGCGGAAGTTGGCAGCGGCACCATCAATTGGGCAAAGATTTTTGCTGCCCAAAAAATTTCGGGGATGAAACATTTTTTTGTAGAGCAGGACGATTGCAAAGATCGTGATCCTTTGGACAGCATCACGATGAGCTACAAATACCTCAAAGGATTGAAATACTAACTAGTGATTAGTTGGGCTTGATTATAGATTAAAAATGATGCGGCGAAGTGGATTTACAATACTTTGCCGCATTGTTTTTTGCCCCAATCCGTTTTTTAGGGATCGAAAAAGCGCTTCTTTTGGGGCGAGCAATAGAAAATTACATTTTTTTACCCAATTTGGGTTGTAGAAAGTTTTACAAATAGTATTTTGACCTACTTCTTTTTTGGAGCGCTTAAATTTGTTGAGTTTGGAGCGCTACCAATTTTAACATAACGTACCAAAACTCCCTAATTAACGCCTATGAAATCTAATAACCTATTCCGCCGCAAACCCCTCAACATGTTGGTCCCTAATGAAGAGGGGCATGACTCCATGAATCGTACGCTTACGGTGCGCGACCTTACCTTCATGGGAATTGCTGCGGTGATTGGCGCCGGCATTTTTTCTACCATTGGCAGCGCCGCTTTTAACGGCGGACCAGGCGTGATTTTTTTATTTCTCATTACTGCGGTTACTTGCGGATTTACGGCTTTGTGCTATGCAGAGTTTGCTTCACGGGTGCCGGTATCCGGTAGCGCTTACACCTACTCGTATGTAACCTTTGGCGAGGTAGTAGCCTGGATCATTGGCTGGGCGCTGATTCTAGAATACGCCATTGGCAACGTGGTGGTCGCTATTTCCTGGAGCGCTTATTTCAACAACATCTTAAAAGCGCTTGGCTTACAATTGCCCGAATGGTTGACCATCGGCTACCAGACCGCCAAATATGCTTATAATGCCGCAGTAGCGAATCATGAACCTTTAAAAGACTTGATTTACACCAAGGCGCCTTCCTTTTTAGGTGTTAAATTCATCATCAACCTTCCTGCTTTCGTCATTGTTGGGTTGGTCACCATGTTGGCCTATGTAGGCATCAAAGAAAGCAAACGCAGCGCCAATTTTATGGTGATGCTCAAGTTGGTGGTGTTGGCATTTGTAGCGGTGGTAGGTTTTTATTACATCTTCTCCGAAAATACCACCAGCAACTGGACGCCCTTTTTACCCAATGGCATGGACGGCGTACTCAAAGGTGTATCGGCGGTATTTTTTGCCTATATCGGTTTTGATGCGATCTCCACCACTGCCGAGGAATGTTCCAATCCCCAACGCGACTTGCCCCGCGGAATGATGTACTCGTTGCTGATTTGTACCGTTATCTATGTGATTACCGCGTTGGTCATCACGGGGATGGTGAGTTATAAAGAATTTGAAGGCGTAGCCGATCCCTTGGCTTACGTTTTTGAAAAAATCAACATGCAGAAGGTTGGTTTCTTCATTTCCATTAGTGCTGTAGTGGCGGCAACCAGTGTATTGCTGGTGTTCCAATTGGGGCAACCCCGCATTTGGATGAGCATGAGCCGCGATGGTTTGTTGCCGAAGCCTTTTTCGCGCGTACACCCTAAGTTTAAAACCCCTAGTTTTGCCACCATGGCCACGGGCGTTTTGGTCGGGGTGCCGGTTTTGTTTATTGACGATAAACTGATGACCGACCTCACCAGCATCGGAACTTTGTTTGCCTTTGTATTGGTTTGTGGCGGCGTGTTGTTGTTGCCAAAAAAAGAAAAAGAACCGGGCAAATTCAGCCTGCCTTATATCAATGGAAAATTCATTGTACCGGCCATCGTTACCCTCTTTATCTGGCTTTTTTTTCCAAGAATTTCAAATGCTTGTTTTAATCTAAGCACCGAAGGCTACCAAGAGATTTTGTTTCTCCTATTCTTGCTATTGGCGATCGGCATAGCCATCATGACTTTGATGCGCAATTCTTCCTTGATACCGGTATTGGGTATGCTATGCTGTAGCTACCTCATGATTGAAATTCCCGCCAAAAGTTGGCTGGTGTTTTTTGGCTGGATGGGTTTGGGTTTGTTGATTTACTTTACATACAGTGTCCGAAACAGCAAATTGGCTAAAAACTAGAATGTCCTCTGATGAAAAAAAAGATTGCTCTGTTGATAAGCACAGCGCTGCTAAGCCTGCAACTGATGGCACAAGTAGCCATTTACAACTCCGGTGGACCCCTGATGCCCGAACAGGCTGCCTACGACGTGACCTTTTATGGCTTAACGGTGCAAGTTTTTCCTACTACCGAACGGATTGACGGTCAGGTTATAGTCAAAGCTACGGTGGTACAACCCATGAATTACTTGGTGTTGGATTTAGATACCCTGCTGCAAATCAATTCCATTATTGAAGTAACTCCTGGTGGAAAAACCATTCCGCGGAGGGTTCGTAGGGACGGTGGTAAAATCTGGATCAGCCTAGGCAACACCCGTCAACATGGCGAAAAAATAAACGTTCAGGTCAATTATGGCGGCAAACCCCGCGTAGCGCCGCGCCCGCCTTGGGATTGTGGGGTTACCTGGGCAAAAACGCCTTCTGGCGCACCTTGGATCTCTACCACCTGCCAAACAAGCGGTGCCGATGTATGGTGGCCCGTGAAAGACCACGTGTCTGACGAGCCAGATTCAATGGCCATCAACATTCGGGTTCCAGATGATCTGGTCGCTGCGAGTAACGGTAAATTGCTGCGTACCGAATCCCATGGCGATGGCACGCGTACTTTTCATTGGTATGTCACCACCCCGATCAACGCTTATTGTGTGGCGTTAAATATTGCGCCGTACAAAGTGATTGAAGGCAAACACACCAGCGTGGCCGGAGATATATTCCCAGTTTTTTTCTATGTCATACCCGAAGATTATGAAAAAGGGCAAAAACTGTTTACCGAGATTCAAGATCACATCAGTTTTTACGAAAAATACCTGGGCCCTTACCCTTTCCGCGCTGATAAATATGGCGTAGCCGAAACCTCTCATTTGGGTATGGAGCACCAGTCCATCATCGCATATGGCGCTAAATTCAACAACAGCTCCATGACGGGCAAAGACTGGGGATTTGATGCCCTCCACCACCACGAGTTTGGCCACGAGTGGTGGGGCAATATGGTCACCAATGCCGACTGGAAAGACATGTGGATCCATGAAGGCATTTGTACCTATATGCAAGCGCTGTATTTGGAAGATAAAAAAGGATTGACGGGTTATCATGATTACCTCAATGGCAGTCGCCGATTTGGCAATACGCTGGCGATTGGGCCTTTGAAAACTACCTCCGCGGCGGATATTTATAAAGCGCCGATCTACAACAAAGGTGCTTGGGCCGTTCATGTTTTGCGTTACTTGATGGGCAAAGATGCTTTATTGCGTTCTTTGCGGCGCATGTGTTACCCCGATCCGGCCATGGAAAAAGTTACCGATGGTCGCCAATGTCGTTTTGTAACCACCGAAGATTTCATGTTGATCTGCGAAAAGGAATCGGGGATGTCCTTGGGATGGTTTTTTGATGTTTACTTGCGTCAACCCGTTTTGCCTAAATTGATCACCAAAATTGAGCAAAATGAAATGACCTTGCGTTGGGAAACACCGAATTGCTTGCCTTTCCCCATGCCAGTGGAGGTGAAAAT
Source organism: Chitinophagales bacterium (assembly GCA_038240665.1). Taxonomy (GTDB): domain Bacteria; phylum Bacteroidota; class Bacteroidia; order Chitinophagales; family Saprospiraceae; genus Haliscomenobacter. The sequence continues at coordinate 8,162 of JBBRGN010000141.1, forward strand.
TGACGGAAAAACCCAGCGCGTAGACGTCACCACTTCCGGGGTAACTTTGAAGTTTGCAGCAGGCAGTAAACCGGAAATTGATCCCGAAAAATGGGTGCTCTTTGACTTTGCAAAACCTTAAAAAATAGCATAAAACCTTTGCCATGAAAACCATTAAAGGACCTGCCATTTTCCTCGCCCAATTTATGGGTTCCGAGGCTCCTTTCAACAGTCTGGATTCTGTATGTCAATGGGCGGCCGAAATCGGCTATAAAGGCATTCAGATCCCCACTTGGGATGATCGCCTGATTGATCTTAAAACCGCTTCCGAAAGCAAAACGTATTGCGACGAACTTAAAGGCCGGATTGAAAGTCACGGGTTGAATATTACTGAATTAGCAACCCACCTCCAAGGCCAGTTGGTAGCGGTACACCCAACCTACGACGCGCAGTTCGACGGTTTTGCGCCGGCAGCCGTTCACAACAATCCCAAAGCCCGTACCGAATGGGCGGTGCAGCAGTTGATCTACGCGGCCAAAGCTTGTCGCAACTTGGGTCTGACTTCTCAGGTTACCTTTTCAGGCGCATTGTTGTGGCCATTTTTGTACCCTTGGCCTCAACGCCCCGGGGGATTGGTGGAAACGGGGTTCAAAGAACTCGCTAAGCGTTGGAAACCCATTTTGGATGTTTTTGATGAAAATGGCGTAGATGCCTGCTATGAACTGCACCCTGGGGAAGACCTCCACGATGGCGCTACTTTTGAAATGTTTTTGGAGGAATTGAAAGGCCATCCGCGGGTAAACATCAACTACGATCCAAGCCATTTTGTGTTGCAGTGCTTGGATTATCTGCAATTTATTGATTTCTACCACGATCGCATCAAAGCCTTTCACGTTAAAGATGCAGAATTCAATCCTACCGGGAAACAAGGTGTATACAGCGGTTACCAAGGTTGGGCGGATCGCGCTGGCCGCTTCCGTTCCTTAGGCGATGGGCAGGTAGATTTCAGTGCCATCTTCAGCAAATTGTCGCAATACGGCTATGATGGCTGGGCGGTACTTGAATGGGAATGCTGCATCAAATCGCCAGATCAAGGTGCTCGCGAAGGCGCTCCATTTATCGAAGACCACATCATTGAAGTAACCGAACGGGCATTTGATGATTTTGCCAATACGGGATCTGATGAGGCATTGAACCGTCGGATTCTAGGACTATAGATTCGTCCATTCAAAACGGTAGCCGGTTTTTTGGCATTTTTTTAAGGAATGAATCAATATTAGTATCCTAATTGTTGACTCATTTCTGAGCCATTGAACCAGCTGCCGTTTTGTTTTTTTTACCAGCCATAAACCTATCCATGAAATCCAATGCTACTGGTCGCGTCGGCTTTGTCCTTTTTTTAGTTTTGTTGGGCTTTGTATTTCTAGCGCTTGAATTGGCCAACCCGCCGAGGGTAGTGCCCGCTTCCGCTGCGGCGAGTGAATTTTCAGCAGCACGGGCCATGAAAGATTTAAGGGTAGTGGCCAGGCGTCCTCACAGCGCAGGTACGGCTGAACACGACTCTGTTTTGTCCTATTTGCTGCAACGCCTTAGAGATTTAGGATTAAAACCCCAGGTACAAAACAACATTGGGAGCCGAACCGCTGGCGATGATTTTATACTGGCGGGACAAGCAAAAAATATTTTAGCCTTCCTTCCTGGAACCAACCCCAGCAAAACCGTGCTGGTAATGGCCCATTATGATTCACAACCCAATACTCCCGGTGCTACCGATGACGGTGCGGGCGTGGTTGCCATATTGGAAACCATCCGCGCCTTAAAAACGAATCCGCCCCTCAAAAACGATGTGCTCTTTCTCATCACCGACCTAGAAGAAGATGGCTTGCTGGGCGCGAAAGCATTTGTGGATTACCATCCCGAAATCCTTAAAAACCTAGGCCTGGTATTGAATTACGAAGCCCGGGGCAATGCAGGAGCAAGTGTGACCTTTGAAGTCAATCCTGAGAATGGCTGGGTAGTACGCGAGTTTGCCAAAGCCGCGCCGTTTCCATTGGCCAATTCCCTTGCCTACGAGATCTACCGGTTGTTGCCCAATGATACCGATTTCTCGGTTTTTCGCCCCTTTAAAACAACGGGTTTAAACTCTGCTGGGGTGGATGGTTTTTCCTACTACCACAGCAAGGCGGACACCCCCGAAAATACCGATCAACGACTCCTCCAACACCATGGCAGCAACATGTTGGCTTTGGTTCGCCATTTTGGAGCCATTGCCATTACCGAGACCAAAGCACCCGATATTATTTTTTTCAACCCGTTTGGAAGTTGGTTGATTTACTATCCAGCGACGCTTGATTTCCCCTTGCAGCTTTTTACCGCCCTGCTTTTTGGACTTTTGTTTTTTATTGGTCTGCGCGGCGCGCGTTTTACCATCGTCCAAGTTCTATTGGGGGTGGCGGCATTTTTGGGGAGCACGGCGCTGGCGGTAGGATTGGGTTGGCTGGCGCAACAAGCCTTGATTGCTGGTTATCCGCAGTATGGCAATTTTGATGCCCACAATTATTACAACAGCAGCGCTTATGCTGCTGCGTTTGCCAGCTTGGGGGTATTGTGCTTTGGGTTGGTCTATTCCTTTGTTTTTACCCCAAAAAACCGGGAAGGCCTGCTTATGGGTGCCTTGCTGCTGCTTACGGCGCTGGTTTTTGCGCTGGGTTATTTTTTAAAAACCGGGGCTTACCTGATCTATTACCCCTTGATTGTTGTCCTATTAGCCAATATGGTGCTTTGGCTGACCCGCATTGATCCCGAACAACGGCCCTGGCGTTATGCTTTGCTCCAAGGACTGGGGTTGCTCCCTGCAATTGGGTTGTGGGTGCCCCTGATTTACCTGTTCTACATCTTATTCAGTTTGGATCTTCCTTTTGGCGATTTGGGGCTTACCTGTTTGTTGCTTGGACTGGCTATTCCCAGCATGTGGCTGTTGCATCAACGTCACCGCCGTTTGTTACCGCTTTTGGGGATTGCTGCTACGGTCGTCTCCTTGTTGGTTGGGCATTTTACTTCCGGCCATAGCGAGCGCTATCCGCTGAAATCTTCGTTGTTTTACCTGCAAAATCAAAATACTGGAAAATCGATTTGGGTATCCACGCAAGCCGATTTGGACGACTGGAACCGCCAGTTTTTCAAAAATGGAAAAAAGGCGCCGTTAACCGAGTTTTACCCCACGGCAATGAGGCCAGTTTGGAAAAATCCAGCGCCCAAGAGCGACATTCCAGTAGTAGCAGTAACGATTGAAAAAGATTCTTTATCGGCCAAAGGCGAGCGTTGGTTGCGGGTACACATCCAACCAAAACATCCGGTGAATACCCTGCGCGTTTACTTGCCGAATGGCGCTTCTTTATGGTCGATGAACGGGGTGAAATACCAACTAAAGCCCTTGGCACTGGTCATAAATTTTTGTGCCGTGCCCCCAGAAGGTTTAACCCTAGACCTTTCCTCCAGCATCCCTGGCCCACTGGAAATAAGCATCATGGAACACAGCGTGGGCTTGCCCGAAGCATTCCACGTTCAGTGTCCCAAAGGATATATTCCGACAGCCAATATGGATGGTTTTTCTACACAAACCAAAAAAATGGTCAAACTATAGCTTTGCATGAAGACTTTTTCCCCAGCTGATATCATCGCCTACTACGACCAGACCGAGGTGCACTACCGCCTATTTTGGGGTTTGGAAAAAAGCATGGGATTGCACTACGGCATTTGGGATAAAGACGCCCGAACCCTGGTGAAAGCGGTAAAAAACACCAATCGACAATTGGCGCTACTGGGCAATATCACCGCGGATGATGTGGTACTTGATGCCGGATGCGGCGTGGGAGGATCGGCCATTTTTTTGGCCAAAATGCTGGGTTGTCGGGTCATTGGGATTACATTGAGTGAAAAACAAGTGGCAACTGCCACCTATTTCGCCCAAGAACACGGCGTAAGTGACTTGGTGCATTTTTTGCCGATGGATTATACCCAGACTACATTTGCCGATGCCTCCTTCTCGGTGGTCTGGGCCATTGAAAGCATGGAAACCGCAGCAGATAAAAGCCTATTTGTACAAGAAGCAAACCGCGTACTCAAACCTGGCGGGCGATTATTGGTAGGCGACGTGTTCAAAAATCATACCTTCCCGATCGATGAAGAACCCACAATGCGCGCCATGCTCAATGGTTGGGCGATGAGCGATGCCTTAACGAT
>JBBRGN010000142.1:0-12362 GCA_038240665.1 Chitinophagales bacterium
GCCGGGCCGCTAAATCCCCAATGGGTGATCAATAAAGGCCCTGCCGTTTTTAACTTTACACCTTCCACTTGAACCTCGGCCAAGGGTACGGAGATACCCAGCAAGTCTTTGATCCGCAAATCTTTAACGTTAAAAGTAAACAGGGAAGGAACCGGAGGGATGATGGTGTGCCCCACCTTTGCCAGTACCTCCCAAAGCGCAATGCTGGAACCTCCCGCCATCATCACCCGATCGGCCTGGTAACGGCGGTCAGCGGTGACGACCGTCCAGGGGGAATGTTCGTTTGCGGGGGGGAGCAATTGTTCCACCCGTTGACCCGTACGCAGCATGATTCCGGCTTTGTTGGCCGACTGCAGCAAACAGTCCATGATGGTCTGCGAACTATCAGTGATGGGGAACATCCGGCCATCGTCCTCTATTTTGGTCTCCACCCCGCGCTTGGCAAACCAGTCGATCGTATCGCCACAAGCAAAGCGATTGAAAGGGCCCAATAATTCCTTTTCTCCGCGGGGATAATTTTTGGCCAGTTCACGCGGTACAAAACAGGCGTGGGTCACATTGCAACGCCCACCGCCGGAGACTTTTACCTTTCCCAACACCTCTTTCCCGCGTTCCAGAATGATCACCTCCGCTTGGGGATTGGATTCTGCCGCGCGTATGGCTGAAAAAAAACCCGCCGCGCCGCCGCCGATTACGATGATTTTGAGCCCTGCCATCTACTTCTCTCCTGATTTTTTGAGCAAATCGTAAAAGTAGGGATAATTTTTACTCAAAACCGTATGTACCCGCTCGTTCATGTAATCAACTGCTGTGGTTGATAGGTACCAGCCCAGGGGGGCTTCAGCTGAGGTGGCTTTGAGCGACAATTCAATGATTTGTTCTGGCGGTATTTCTTTTTTTACTCGAGCCCGGGCATAACCAATTGATCCACCGATGGTGCGATTTAAAGTAGCCAAAATCGGCTCATTGAGTTCGGTATAATGGGTATTGTTGGAAAAACCGCTGTAGTTGCTGATGATCAGCAGGTGGGGTTCAAATATTTTTCCGGTTTTAGATTCAAGGTTCACTTTTTTGATGATCTCCAGGATCTCAAGCGCGGTAAGGATGCCCGAATTGTCAAAATAGCCGCCATCGGCCACCAATCCCCAATTTTTGCCATTCTTTTTTTGAATCAAACCGGAAGGAGTGATGTAGGGAAAACGCGAACTTAAGGAAATAGCGGTACTCAAAGAAATGGCCTTGCCAATGGTATCACGCAGATCAACAACATCGTCAAAATAATCCGGCCAAAGATTCAAATTGCTAAAAACGGCGCGTTTTCCGGTATTGATTACGGTACAATTTAAAAACAGCGCCGGGATTTGGAAAAGGGAATCGCCTCGCCAAAGGTCGTTCATGCTGATTTTGAGCGAGTGTGCCAGGCTTTTGTCTTTCATAGAACGCCCAAAAGCATTGTCCCAGCTGCGTTCTAGCGTACGTGCTCGATCAAACAAGGGCGCCTTGAATGGGATAAAGCGCTGCATAAAATCAGGGAAAATCATCGAGGCAGTAAGCGGAGATAAAAAGTCTTTTTTCAAGGCATTTTGACTGTAGTGCAACTTGGGCAATACCCGATTTTCAATGACTTCTATTCGTCTTAATAAAGTAAACATTCCCGAACCCAGTGATCCTCCCGAAACAGCGCTGATGGCAAAAAGATGGTTGGCCAATTCCGGCAAGGTATCGCACAAAGCCCCCAACATCGATCCCGACCAATACGCCGAACGGCTGCCTCCACCTTCAATGGACACTACAAAAACGGGATAAGGCTTGGGTTTTTTACCTTTATGCACCCGTTTTTTTTGCCATTCCCGATAGTAACTGGCCACATCGGTACTGGCAACAATTGGGTTTTCGCTGACGCTGATGGCGTGGTTGTTGTTGTAAAAACTGCTGTAAAACAACAAACCCAGGATGAAATAAATGGCAAAACGGTTGAAGCGATAATGTACAGCCGCAGAAAGCGCTGCCATCGAAACCCAGGCCGCCAAACCGGTGATAACCACCGCAGTGGGCCCCATAAATTGTAGTACCTCTATGCCGTCTAAAGTCCAATAGGTAAAGGCCAAAAAGACCAGGGCAAAAGCCACGATCAAAAAACTAAACCACCACTGTAAATTGGGACTAAGACTATGGCTACGTAAATCGGATCTAACTTTTTGTTGCAACAAGGGCGAACGCCAGTTGCCATAACTGCTGCAAAAACTTTCCGTGCAAGTCAAGTTGAAATAAAAAAAAGTCAACCCTAAATTGAGCAGCAACAAGGACACAATAAATGCCACATCGCCCTGGTCATGGATACCGTTGGCAGTGATGAAGCCGGTTATGAGTATATAAAAAGGCGCCGTACTGAGAATGATCGGTAAATTATTTTTGTACACGTACAGGCGGAGTTCCTTGCCTTCATCGTGTCTTATTTTGGCGCGGGTGATCAGCAAGCGCGAGTTGATGTACAATTGAAAAGACCAATATGACAAGCCAATGAACACAAACAAAGACTGCGTGAAATTGGTATAAAAATGACTCAGCGATTTCATGGCATGTTGCCCTTGTGGTACCAGGATAAACGCAAATACGCCAACACCCAATGCGAAAAGAATGACCCGTAAAGGCCGTAGAATGGCCGATACATCCCCGGAATTAATCTTGGGCAGTTGGATCAACAGCGATAATGGCGCAAAAGCCAACCATAAAACGGGTTTGTAGCGTGCCCAAAATTCCTCAATTCGCGTCATGTTTTCTAAATTCTAGTCCGATGGAAGTACGTGGTTTAAAACCCTTCCAAGTACCTTCAACCGCTTTTTCTTTCAATTGAAGGTAGTCATTTAGATCCTGTTTTTTTAAATAAATACCCAAAAAAGCCGAGACAAAGTGCTGGTTGATGTTGTTGATGCGGCGCTGATCCCAGACATCGTCGGCATAACGCAGGTATTCATCAATGGGCAATCCGGGCGCTAGCGCTTCGGGAGGGGCGGGATTTGGCGCTACGTTGTGACGGGCATTTTGATACGTGAGCAAGTAGCGCTTGGCATGGATGGCGCCATCATAAATGGCCTTTATGCCCTTTTCGTATTTTGAAACATCATCTTCGCTACCAGCTACAAAAAAAGTAGGTCGGGTTAATCCAGCCAAACCAATGGAATCCCAAGCGCCATTGTTCATGCCCCAAGGAGCGAAAGCAACAACCGCTTTGATGCGCTCGTCCTGGTTTTTGGCGTAGGTCTCCGAACCCGCTGCTCGTTCCCCTAACGCTTCACAGCCCCCGCTAACGGATTTGAACAACAACAGCGCGTTTTTGCTAAACCCCGCGCCGGTAGCATTCAAAGCGCCATAACCGCCCATGGAATAGCCAATGAGTCCCGTGTTTTTTGCATCCACCAAACCCGCTAAAAAGCTGCCACTCCCTTTTTGACTCAACCGATCGATTTCATCCAGTACAAACAACTGATCCAATGGACGATGATAGAGTGTACTGCTAAAACCTGCCGCATCGCGGAAGGTAGACTCGGTATGGTCAATCGAAACAACCACATAGCCTTTTGAAGCCAGGTTTTCCGCCAAATAGGTAAACAAATACCGCGAACCCGTGTACCCATGCGACAAAATGACCAAAGGATAGGGAGCGCCTTCGGTGTTGGGTGTTGCTTTGCGGAGGCTGCGGCCTTTGAATGTAAAAGGTAGGAGCGGTCTTTTGGGATCGTTTTTGTTACCCATCACTTCTTGATAGACCACAATTTCATTTTGTTGGGGTTGAATCGTGGCTGGATACCAAACTTCCACCGTGAGGGGGCGATCATAAGTGGGTGTCACACCGTCTTTGTGCTGAAGAATGTTGAGTTGGTTTTTATGGATCAAGTTGAGGGTTTGTACACCCACCCCGTAAACGCCTCTTTTGGCCAGTTCTGGCGCATCGGGCAGCAAATCGCCATAAATAAAACCGTAATCCTTGGATTGGGCTACCAACAGGAAGCAATAGCCTGCCAGCAGGACAGTGGCGAGGATTGTTTTGAAAAAAGGTCGAAAGGCGTACATGATAGGGAGCAGATTTGGTTCAGGCGCTAAAAAAATTCCAGCTGGTAAAAATATAAAATAAATGGAGAAATCAAGGCTGAATCAAATCCCACCAATTTCCATACAAATCCGCAAAAACCGCAACTGTACCATAAGTCTCTTTCACCGGAGTGCGGATAATCGTCACTTGATGGTCGATCAAACGTTGGTATTCGCGCTCAAAATCATCGGTGTATAAAAAAAGAAAAACCCTTCCTCCCGTTTGATTTCCAATGTGCGCTGTTTGTTCTTCATTGGCTGCTTTGGCCAATAACAATCGGCATTGACCCTCCCCTTTTGGAGCAACAATTACCCATCTTTTGCTGGTCGAAAGGGGAGTGTCTTCCAGTAAATCGAATCCCAATTTTTGGGTATAAAAAGCAATTGCTTCATCGTAATCCCTTACCACTAAGGCGATCTGTGCGATGTAATTGTTCAATCAGGCTGCAATTTATGATGGATAGAAAGCGTAGTGACCAGTCGCAACTGGTCACTACTTCATCGATTATTGTTAAAGGATGGCTACAAAATATTTGCCAATTTCACGCCATCCGCTACCCCTAATCCGGTACAGGCATCCCAACCTTTGGCAGCCTTATACCCCTTGAGCGGAACGGTGATGTTGTCGCCAATGGTGATGTCGCGGAATGCCGCGGGATTGGCGTAGATTTTAGGGTGAATAAAACCTACTCTTCTACCCAATTTTTGATTGATTACCAACAATAAACCTGCTACCAGCGGCGCTACGGCGCTGGTGCCACCAATCACAAAATTCTGACCATCCACCCGTACGTTGTAACCCGTAGCTGGGTCAGCTACGGCGGAAAGATCGGGTACGCCTCTGCCCACCCGAGTGTTGTTGTTGACCGATTTAGGTACATTGGCATTAGCCTGGTAAGAAGGCAAGTTAAAGGCATCACTCACCCCGCCACCAGTTGAGCTATTGGCACTGGCATGCCAAACGGTTTCACTGATGATGCCCGTTGGGCCGGCCAATAGCTTGGTGCCGCCGCAAGCCACCACAAATGGGCTGGAGGATGGAAAATCAACATGTGCTTTGCCATCCCCCACGCTATCGCCCGAACCAGTATCGCCAGCTGCGGCCAGAATGGTTACCCCCAAAGCCACCGCACTTTGAAATGCTTGGTTGTAGGAATTCAGCGATTGTTGGGTCCACTGTGATTCAGCAGCACCCCAACTGATGGATATAACGGAAGGTTTGTTGACATTATCGTGGAGTGCTGTGGTAATGGCGTTCAAAAAACCTTGATCGGTATTGGGCGCAAAATAAACCACAATCTTTGCTTCTGGTGCTACCGCTCCTACCACTTCAATGTCCAGCATCACCTCGCCATCGGCACTATCGGCAGTGCTGGGACTGTTGGCCGCGCCATCCACTGAAATGGCTTTGATCACCGGCGTTTTAATCCCCAAGCTGGCAAAATAAGCCTTTAGATCTTTGGTGCGGTACCCGCCACCCAATTCAATAATAGCGACACACTGACCTTTGCCTGTAAACCCAGTTGGGAAGTTGTACAGCTTAGCCAAGTCATTGGGATTGAAGGAGCTCCCCGGAGCATGTGGGACAAATAAGCGACTTTCAGCGTCTTTATTGATTTGGAAATGGGGATGAGCAACCGGGCGGTTATCCAAACCAAAAACACCTTCTACAATCGATTGCAGTACCTCCGGAATTTGAATTACTCCGGCGCGACCACGGAAAATACTTCCATCAGGCGACTGGTAATTGGACAAATAAACGCCAAATGACCGACTCATGTCTTGTACGCTGCCACGCAAGATAACACTACGGCGCGCCAAACTCACTTTTACAATCGTCAAGCCTTGATCATGGGCAAAGGCTTCTACCAAACGCGCATCGGCAGGATCAGCACCATACTGGCTGGCGTAAACACCGCGGGGGATAAAATCACTGGTTTCAATGGTTCGGCTGACTGCCTCTTCAGCCGATTTTTTTCGTACCAAACGAATGGTAACGTTCATGAGTTCGTCGGAACTAAGGGTTTTAAGTGGTTGGGCAGCTGGCGCAACTTTATTGCTGCTCAGCAAAGGAACTAGTTTGTCGAACGTTTTTTGGCGGCTGGGGCGCTTAGGTGTATTTGCGCCAGCCTGATCTTCTGTTAGCATTGGGATAATTTTTGGGTTGAACTGATTTCCCGATCACGTTGGGATGTTTTACGCCCTATCATTCTAGCAGACGAGGTTAGCTTTGGGTATAGCGACGCGTTTTTTTGGAGAATTATATGCTCCAAAAACGCGTTTATTTCAAATACTTATTAAAAAAATCAATGCTGCGTTGCCAAGCTAATTTTGCGGCTGTCGCGTCATAGCGTGCCGCAGAAGTATCATTGTGAAAAGCATGGTTGACGCCTTCATACACATAGCTCTCGTATTTTACTCCAGCTGCTTTCAGGGCCGCTTCATAGGCAGGCGCGCCCCCATTGATGCGCTCGTCGAGCAGAGCATTGTGCGTCTGAACCGCCGCTTTAATTTTGGGAACCAGCGCCAAATCGGGTTGTCTGCCGTAGAACGCTACCGCTGCTTTTAAATTGGGCACGTTCACCGCGAGGCTATTGGCCATCGCGCCACCCCAACAAAACCCGACACAACCAAAATGTTTGTTGCAATCCTTGCGGGTTTTTAGGTAATCAAAAACTCGGATAAAATTCTGGAGGGTATCATCGGCATTTAGCTTCGTAAAAAGGGTACGCGCCTCATCTTCATTGTCTGGCGTTCCGCCCAGCGGTGCCAAAGCATTGGGAGCGATGGCGAGAAAACCAGCCTGTGCTGCTCTACGCGCTACATCCTCGATATGGGCATTTAAACCGCGATTTTCATGGATCACCACCACGGCCGCCAGGTGCTTTTTGTCTTTTGGTTTGGCCACATAAGCCTTCATGTCCTCCCCCTTGACGGAAGGATAAGCGATGTATTCGGTGAAAAGATCATCGGAAGCCGTGATTGCCGAAGCGATGTAATCAGATTCCAGCAAAGGAAGCACCGACATGGCCATGGCGGCGCTGCCTACCATTTGCGTAAGGCGTTCCAAAAACTCTTTACGGGTCAGCGGCTTATGGGTATATTCATCGTAAAGATTGATGATGCGTTGATCGAGCATGATGATTAGGTGTTTAAGCAGATTTTCGAATATAATGAACCCCAGCCAATTCATCGTTTATCCCGTATGTTTTGAAACCCAACTGCTGGGAAGCATGGTCACCATAAAGAAAATTAAAAATGATGGAATAGTCTTCGGTATGGCGATGTTCTTGATAAAAATTTTCCAGTTGCTCCCAATTGGCTTGCGGCAAAGCATTGGCATATTGCGTATGCCGGGCAACAAATTGCTCTTGCGCCACCTGCTCTTCCAAAGTCAAAGGTTTAGGATGCATGCTCCAATAAATAGTGCGGTACACGGCAGTTTGTACCCGCTCGCAGATAAGCGCGGGCGAATAGGCTTCCGATGACCAAAGCTGGGCAACGCAAAATTGCCGACCCACCAAGGGGTTGAGTTTAAACCGTCCATCATAATCGGTGGTAAAGCGATTGGTCCACCCGCCCAATAAATCATCGGAAATGGTGATGGATACGTTGAAATTTTTTTTTTGATCAGGGAGCAGCTTTAGGGCATTGATCTGCTGCAAGGTTTGATCCAGCAGCCCTTCCGCCTGGAGTGATTGTAATTCGCTGATTTTCTCCAGCAAATGCGGTTTGGCCATCGGATTGTACCCGCCAATGGGCAACACGAGGTCTCCCTTGGTATCGCCCTGGAGCAATTGTAAATAGGCCGGAAAACGCCCTTCCAGGAATGGGATTTGGTAAAGCGCTTTCATGCGCTCAAGCAGGGGCAATAATTGAAAGGTCATTGGGTTTGGGGTGGTGTTTTTGATGATCAGGTTCAACTTGAAAAACCTAAGACTTTAATGCTGGAGTAGGGGTTATTATTGTTGAATTAGCCTTAAGCCTTCCTCAAAAAGAAACCAAGCAAACACCTGAATTTAGTACGAGGTCTAAGTTTGGTAGAAATAACCGTTTTTTTAGCGCCCAAAAACCTCGAAGAAGTCTAAAATTTGCTTGTTGATGGGCATATTACAAACGTTAGACCTCTCCGAGGTCAAACACACCTACATCCGGGCCAATTTCTACAAACGTTTGACCTCTCCGAGGTCACTTCAGACATTCAGTCATCGAGCCTAAAAAAACAGGGTGTGTTGAGTGATCAAAAACATCAACTGGGTAGACAAACCGTAAGAAATCTGGTACTTCTGACTTTTAACGGCAGCGCGCCTAGACGGGTGTAGCCAACCATTTCGAATCTTGTTGCAAAGCGGTGAAAGATGCCTTTTTATTATTCCCTATTCTTCTTATCTTCACCATAAAAAAAGCCATGCAACCAAAATTCGTCTTTTTTCTATTCATCATGGGCATTGCGCTCAACCTAAGCGCCCAAAAATTTGGAAACATCGACAAAAGCCCGATGGACATCAGCTATTATCCCAATGATTTTGCCCACGACCGGAAGTTTGCCCCGCAGTTGATCGGAAAGGACACCGCGATGATCCGCATCATATACAGTCGCCCCGCCAAAAAAGAACGCGAAGTATTTGGCAAATTGGTTCCTTTTGGCAAAGTATGGCGCACTGGTGCCAACGAATCTGCTGAAATCAAATTCTACCAAGATGTGCTGCTCGGCGGCAAAAAAATCAAAGCGGGTACTTATTCCTTGTTCACCATCCCCGAGCAATCCGAGTGGACCATCATTCTGAATACCGATTTGGATCAATGGGGTGCTTACAGTTACCGCGAGGAAAAGGATGTATTGCGCTTCAAAGTACCAGTGAAAAAAGCCGAAGATCTGATCGAATCTTTTTCCATCAAATGCGAAAAAGTAGACACCAAATCGGTGTTGATCCGCATGGGTTGGGAAAATACGGTGGTGGAGATTCCGGTTGGATTTTGATGGACTGCTGAGCTTGTTCGGGGATACCTTCTCGAACAAGCTTTCTACCGCATTCCAGTATAGAGCATGATTGCTTTTTCAAAAAAATTATACATCGTTTCCGCCAATTGACGCGGCTCAAGTACCCGAACTTCATAACCATAAGCCGCAATCTTGCGGATCAATTCAATTTCAATCATCAGGTACATCTGCACCACCAATTTATCTTCAGTTTTTTCTAGCACCTCATAAGGCTGATAAAAAGGCTGGGATTCAAAGTACTTTCCTTGTACCGAACTGAATTGCAAAATCACTTTTTCCGTAAGGCCATTGGCAGGGCGCATGATGCCAATCACATGTTGCCAATAGGTAATGGGATTAAACCCTTGTGGCTTAACGGAAAAATCAATGAATTTCCCCGTCAAAATTGGTTCGCCTTCTATCCGTTCAAGAGGGAAAGTACGTATAAACCGCTCATTAATATCGTGAGACCAACCGCCTACATACCAGCGTTGATGGTGCTGGCGTAAAAAATACGGATCGAAGATGTAGTTTTTAGAGGCAGATGCTTGAAACGAAAAATAATCAAATTGAACTTGGTGCTCTTTTTCGATGGCATCCATAAAAAACGGCAAAAGTCTACTCCCTTCATATTGCGGCAGCGGATCAAAATAAATGGCTTTGTGCTGTGCCTCCTGATCTACCCACCGCCCGATGGCCTTACGAATTTTATCAACGGTTTGCGGTAAATCCTTAAAATCGGCAATGTGATTCAATTGAGCCAGGGTGGCTACGGCCAAGCGCAGGTTGTACGTAAGCATCCGAGCAATTTGAAAGCGCTGAACATTTTTATGCGACCTTTTTCCATGAGTTGGCGCACGCTCCCGGTCGCTGAAAAAGCCTTTCGAAGAACTCGAAAGCGATCATTGCGTCTTCTTCGTCGCCAAAGGGGCATTCTTCCTCGCGGGGCTGCCAGTACCATGCGGGTTCTGACACGGGGCGGTTGAAAACGTATTGGAGTTGCTCTTGGTAAATATTCATTGTTGCGTGGGTTTTACTTGTAATTATTCTCGTGCTACTTCTTGAAAGAAGTCATAAATTTCGAGCAAAAGAGAAAATTGATTTATATGACTTGCACCTAAAAACAAGTGCAGTGGTCATAAAAGTTCATTTGCATGAAAAATATTTTCAATCAATTCCTTGCCCCAAAAAAACGATGTACTGAATATCCGTGGCAATTTTAGTTTTTAATGTCAGACCTTCAACCCAATGTAAACCGAATCACCATCCAAGATTTTTCAATTTTTTCGCCTGTTCCGATTTCAAATTTAAAATCTTGTTGCTCAAACTGTAAGATTGGCGTTAAATCAGTTCCTTTTGGAGTCTTATTTGTCGTAATTGCAATTTTAATATTCTCAACTTTAGGCGTTTTACCATTCATTGTCGCATAAAGGGGTAAAAATCTTTTAGTATCTGGAATAGAGAGCGTGTATGAATCTTTTCCATTTACAATCGTTTTTCCTTGCATCGCTTTATGCCATTCCGTCGGCAAATCATGTTGCAAATCAATAATCGCAAACAAACCTTCTTGTTGGCCCAACTCCTCCACGCTTTTCATAAAATTGGTGGTCGTGTCCAAAGCTGCTTTTTTCAATCTGTCGCCCCCCTCCGTAGAAATGTACCGCAGATGCACGACGGCATCTGAAATGGTATCATAATCAAATTGGCGGAAATTGGGCAATTCCAACCGCCATTTGCTTACCACGCCAGCGCCTTCAAACGGCAAATACCGTTCGTCTTTGAAATTCAACTCGAACATACCACCGTCATTTTGGGCAGAACTGGCGGCAATGGCACTGATTGGAATGATAAAACTATTGAAACGCTCGTCTGTTTCCTCCGTTTTTTCGAGATAATCCGCCGCATTTTTGGTAATAGCCGTATTGCGGAATTTATTGCCCAACAGGCGCAAAGTCGCATTGATGTTTGTGTAAGGCCCCGCCACGCAAGGAATAGAGAGCGAAACAGATTTAATCCGACGTTTGAAATGCCCAGGGTAGTCCATATCAAACAAGACTTCGGGCAGTTCAAATTCGCAGGTGCCGGTTTCTTTCAATTGCAAAACGGCCATCGGATTGATTTGGCGCAGTGAAATATGCTTGGTAATTTCGTAATCATAGCCGCGATTCTCTTGATACGCTGCTTCCAGTTGTTTCAAACCGACGTAGAGTTGTTCGCCCGACAGTAAGCCATCGTAGCCTTCGTTCCAATAACCCGCTTGGATAAAATTGGAACTGGTCAATCCGCGCTCAAAACGGAAAGTTTTTTCCGCTTTTTTTGCCAAATCAAACGCCAAACTATACACTTGATGATACAGAGTTTTGAGACTGCCCCGCATCCAGGTATAAAGTTCTTCGTTGGTGTATTTGTTTTTCAAAAACTCCTCAATCTCTTGGGCATTGTCTATCATTTTTTGCTGATTGGTGATTTCTTGATTCGCCATTGCAATGCGGATTTGCTGTGCTACGATTTGCTTGTCTATTTGTTTGATTTCATAGCCTGCGGAATTGGCTTGGAAAATGCGGTCTTGTAAGGCACGTTGGAAGCCACCTTTTTTGCTTGACATTGACGCATCAAAGGCTAGATGATTAGAAATCGTTTGTAACATTCTGGCGATTGCTTGAATTCCATTACCTATATTAGGGCTTCCCCATATTAATGTAGATCCAGTTCCCATTGGTGCAGTATATAATCCAAAAGTTGGAGCTACAAGAAGCCCACTTGCCATTGTTTCTAAAATACCAACTGCAATATTAACATTGTTAGCCTGATTCAATTTATCCATTTCTTCATGTTCATATTTACTCAATTTCAATTCACTTTCGTCAAGTGGTTTTTCAATCGCATTGGCTAACTCACTAAAATCTCCATCGGCATTAGGCACTTTGCCAGTATCTTCTCCAATCAATTGCAAATAATATTTCATCCGATGCTCTGGCGCTTTTCGGTTTTGCTGCAACGATTCCAACGATTTTTGCGCTTCCTCCAATTGATGTTTCTTGATTTCCATGACCAAATTGTGCATCGTGCTTTCGTGTTTGGCGCGAATCAAAGCAATGGTTTCATTGTCTTTTTTCTCGATCGCTGAAAGCATCGCACCGCCGAGTGATTTCAATTCATTGCACAATTCTAAGGCTTTTTGCAGCAAATAATAGAAGCGATAATTCGGCATCGGTGTATTGAGGTCGTTTAAGACCGATGCAATGCTCAAACCTTGTGCCGCAGCGTTGACCAATAAAGCGGGGTCAATGGG
>JBBRGN010000143.1:0-12337 GCA_038240665.1 Chitinophagales bacterium
GCCATGATGGGTAACTGGTCGCAACATGCTTTTATCGATGCAGCTGATCCCGGCAACCACTATACCAACAGCGTGACCTGCATTAACCACAAATACAATCACAAATGCTGGAATGACGGCTACCACATCAGTCACCACATTCTTCCTAGTATGCACTGGACGGAGCACCCTGCTCATTTGAAGGCCAATTACGCGGAGTATGCCAAAAACAAAGCCTTGGTATTTGAAGGGATCGATTTCCTTGGCATCTACCTTTTACTGATGCGCAAGAAGTATGATGTATTAGCCAAGCATTTGGTCAATATCAATGATACTTTTGCTTCTGAAGAGGAGGCAATTGAGTTGATGAAACAACGCACCATGTATATTCCGGAAACAGTATTGGCGATGGCTTAAAAAAGCCAACAATAGTATTGAAAATACTTTTAACCCCTTTTGTAATAAGCGTTGTCGCGACGGTAGTGTTTGAGTCCACCATTCTACCGTCGCAACAATTTTTTTTGATAAAAGCCTCAATCTATCCATTCTTACCCAAGCACAATGGCATCAGGCAACTGATCAGCCTCTTTTTACTCCTCCGTTCTTTGTTCAGATTGGTGTAATATTTCTTTAGCTTGGATAATAAACTCCTGACTCACGTCCAATAAATCCATGATTAGTTGATCGGAAAAATCATTGAGGAGCATTCTTTTTGTACTCTCTAGTTTTACTTCTATTTTCCCCTCAAGCTTTCCCTCAAGCTTTCCTTCAAGCTTACCTTCTATTTTTCCTTCGAGTTGTCCTTTGAGCTTTCCCTCAACAATACCTTTTTCGATTCCTTCTAATCTTCCTTTTTCTAAAATCATGTCATAAGTACTCATAGCCGTCTGGTTTATGGATTCTGGTAAAGTTTGAATAAAATTGTTGACGTCTTTTGCTGCAAGTTCAGAATTTTTAAAAAGATATGCAAGGATAGAGATGGTAAAATCCCCATGCTTATGATCTAAAGAACGGAAGATAAGTTCAGCATTCTTAAGGATATAAAGGGGGTCCCATATATGTTTTAGCATCAAAAAGGTGTTGACGAGTAAACCTTGCTTTAGTTCCAGAATTTGATCTTGAGTCCAGTCCTGAAGACTAGTCAAGATATAGTCAAATTGGGGAAGAAACGGCAATATACTCGCGGGTAATTGCGCCCCGCCGAAGTAATCCTTTAAGTTTTTTTTGAGCCATTTTTCTTTGCCGTGATATACGATGATGGGAATGATTGGGGAAAGTGGTACCTTTTGTTTTAGCTGTTCCTCCCAAGCATGAAGGATATACCGCAAAAGCTGCAAATGGGGAAACCGCTCAACCTTACTTTTGTGATCAAAAATAAAAGACAACCACACTTCAACTTGCCCTTGCTTGAGTGGGCAAGCATAAACAACATCAGAAAAGTGTTCCTTTAATTCCGGAGTAACAAAAGAGGCATTGCTGCGCCGGAGCGAAGCGAGATCAAGCTCCGAATGTATTTCGGCAGGTAAAATCTGACTGAGGTAGTCCAATGCAACTTCTATTCGACCAAAAGAAGCTTTGAAAAATTCATCATGTGGTTTAGTAGGTTTCTTGGGCATAGTTTATTTTTTAGATTGGAAAAATAAAATAAAAATTTAATTAATAAAAATAAAAAACAATTAATTTTAATTACAAAATGGCCTCTGAACTGCTTAATCTTCTGGAAACCTCGAATAAATTATCCTCTCATTTGGCGTGTTTAAAAAATGAATTAATTGCTATCTTCACCCCTTATTGATTTGTACACTGAATCATTATCGAACAACCAACATGAGCAAGCCGTTGATTTCCAAAGCTTTGAATGCCACGGTTGTGGTTGCAGGCCTAGGGTATTTTGTTGACATTTATGATTTACAATTGTTCAACATCATTGGAAAAGAGAGCATCCAAAGCCCTGTAGGCTTAAATATTGCCGATCCTTTGCGAGTAGCTGATCTATTTGACAACAACTTATTTTACTGGCAGATGGCGGGTATGTTGGTTGGGGGGATACTTTGGGGTATCATGGGCGATCTAAAGGGGCGTAAATCCATTCTTTTTGGATCGATTTTAATGTACTCTATTGCGAATTTGCTCAACATCTTTGTAACCACCATTTGGCAGTACCAGGCAGTAAGATTCTTAGCAGGTTTGGGTCTGGCCGGAGAATTGGGAGCAGCAATTACCCTGGTTTCAGAAATTATGACCAAAGAAAATCGAGGTTGGGGAACTGCTTTGATTGTGACCCTTGGTGCGCTGGGTGCCGTAGCTGCTGCGTTGGTTGCTAATGTTCATTTGACCTTATTTGGTCTTGAACCTTGGCAAACAGCCTATCTCATTGGCGGGGTGCTGGGATTGTTTTTGTTGCTGCTACGGTTCGGTACTTTTGAATCCGGTATGTTTAAAGAAACCCAAACCAGTTCTGCACAGCGCGGCAATCTGGGACTTTTCTTCTCCAAAAGGGAGCGATTGATCAAATACCTGCATTGCATCAGCATTGGTCTTCCAATATGGTTTGTTCTTGGCGTATTCGTAAAACTTGCACCTAAGTTTGCCGATCAGATCCACATTACGGACGGAACCATTAGCCTGCCCACAACCATTATGATGGCTTATCTAGGGCTTTCCTTTGGCGATTTGTTTAGCGGTTGGCTGAGTCAAGTGGTGAAGAGTCGTAAAAAAGTAGTGATTTTCAACCTGGTTTTTATGGTGATCATGTCCATCGTCTATTTGACGATTCGCAATATCTCTACTACTTCATTTTATATTTTAATGTTTATCCTCAGTTTGAGTATTGGCTACTGGGCTCTGTTTGTGACCATTGCTTCCGAGCAATTCGGCACCAACATCCGCGCTACTGCAACCACAACGGTACCCAACTTTGTACGCGGCGCAGTAATCCCGATCGGCAAAGGTTTTTTCTTTTTGTTGGGGGCTTCAGCGTCTATTTCACTTAGTACATTGGTGGTAGGTGGTATTTGCATCGGGTTGGCTTTTTTTTCCATACTTAGCTTACCAGAGACTTTTGGAAAAAATTTGGATTATTTGGAAGATGCGGACCAGTATTAATATAAAAAGCCATCCCTACTAAACGAATGCAGGGATGGCTTTTTTACTTGTTGGTTTGTCTGGGTCTTATTTCCGCCTTGCCAACTTTCCCGCTAAGTATGCCATTGGAATATAAGCTCCTACCAAGTCCAGAACATTAAACCATAGTGGAGATGGCAACAGGAATACATTGGTAATCCCGCCAATTAGAAAAAGGATTCCAATCCCAATGGCAAACCGCATCTTGTGACTTGCGGCTATCCAAGCAGCTAGCCAAGCGCCAACAAAAGTGCCCAAAGCGTGGGCTAAAAAAGGGAAAATGAAATGCTTGGGTTCAAACAAATGGATGCTGGCTTTTAAGCCTTCTACCGTGGTGACATCAGCGCCATTGGGAGGAGGAATGATCGAACCGCTGATCATGATGATGCCCATGTTCACCATGCCTCCAATAAGCGCTCCAACCACGGGCGGCCAAAATGTTTTTTAAAATAGGATTCATAAGCGTTTGGTTTATAGGTGTTTTATAGAAAAGAATATGGAGATGCTTCTCGGCTTTGCTAATTCCCTACTATCCTTTTCTTTCTTTTAAACCGATCAATACGCTGGAGGCGGCAAAATGTTGTTTTTCAATGAAAAAGACTTGGCCATCTTACCAAGATAGGATTACTTATAGCAACTCTTAGGCAAAATACCAAAAAAAATATATTTATTTACAAAAAATAAACAAATAGTTTTTTGTTTTTTTAACTTATGCAAAAATAGATAGGCAACCGCTGATCCAAATTTGGTAAACTTGAATCAGCGATTGCCGTTTTGGGCTTAAAATTTCAAAGTTGCTGGTAAATACTTAGCGATCAAATTTTCATAATACGGCTTCAACTCCTGCGTATTTGGCGGTACGGGCGCTTTGGAATACAAGTCGTAAGGATTGAACAATTTAACGTATTTGAACATCTCGCGGTCGTAATCATCCATCAAGTGATCATAGGCATGCTCGCGGTGCTGTGCGTAAAAAGAATGGTAGCGGATCATGTATAAGGCTGAATCCGGCAAGTGATCTTTGACCATTTGGTACAAATATTCATCGTGCCCCCAGGATAAGTGTACGTTGCGCAAGCCACAATTGGGTTCATATACGCCGTAAGTAGTATTGTACCGTTCGTCCTTGCTATCGTTGTTGAATTCAAAAAACTCAGGATAAACGATTTTATCCGAATGTTTACAGCCAACGGGGAAGGTATCGCCAACAACGGCCCATTGCGGCTCGCCAAACAAACACAAAACTTTACCCATATCGTGCAACAACCCCGTCAAAACAAACCAATCGGGATGCCCATCGGCGCGTATGGCTTCGGAGGTTTGCATTAAATGTTGCAATTGATCCAACTCAATATCAGGATCTGAATCATCCACCAGGGTATTCAAAAAATCAAAGGCTGACCATACCAGCATTTCTTTTTTGTCAAATTTGAGGTACTCGGCCTCTTTTTGCATCACATAATCGTAGGTCTGGTAAGTATGGTTCAAACGATAGAATTCTTTAACGGTATCCCGTTTGGGGTCATCGTAATTTCTGAATTCTTCCTTGCTCTTTGCGGTCGTATTGGGCTCAGGATAACGAAGCAATACATCGTCTTCCCACTCGTCCAAGCTGCCCAGTGGCGCGTTGTTATCAAAGTTCTGATTCATGTTTTTTGTTTGTGCGAATGAAAATAAGAACAATTACCAAAAAACGGTATACAGCGCGGCTAAAATACCACAAATCAGGATGGAAAGCACGGCAAAACTGCCCGTTACCCGGAACATTTTGGGATCCAAATCCAGACTTTTGGGGTTCTCCCCGCTTTTTTTATCCAACAAAGAAACCATAACCATGATGCCCACCAAAATCAAAAACACCCATCCAGTGCGGTGCAAAAAAGGCATCGGGGTACTCGGCAACACCTTAAAGGCTACGGCCAATGGAATCGAAATAGCGGCGGCGATGATAGCTGCCGTTGAGGTGGTACGTTTCCAAAACATCCCCAAGAAGAACAGCGCAAAAGCGCCAGGAGTCAGGTAATTGGAATATTCTTGGATGAACTGATAAGCCTGTTCCAGTTGCCGCAGTTGCGGTGTAATGCAAAGGGCAATGGCAAAAGCTACCCAAACCGTAATTCGCCCCGTCCAGACGATCTGTTTTTCACTGGCCTCGGGGCGTAGGTATTTTTTGTAAATGTCTAAACTAAAAATGGTGGCGATGCTGTTACATTTTCCGGCCAAGGAGGCAACAATGGCTGCTGTAAGCGCCGCAAAAGCAAGTCCTTTGAGTCCCATTGGCAACAAATGCATGAGGGTAGGATAGGCGCGGTCGGGCTTTAAAGCACCGCTAGCATCCAACAGCTCTTGCTGGAAATACCCGTTTTGATGCAGCACATACACCGCAATACCGGGAATCACACAAATCAAAGGGATCAGTAATTTCAAAAAAGCTGCGAAAATAATTCCCGAACGGGCCGTAGCCAAATCAGCGCCCAAGGCACGTTGTACAATGTATTGATTGCATCCCCAATAGTTGAGGTTGTTGATCCACATCCCGCCAAACAATACAGCCATACCTGGAAGTTCGTAATAGTATTTGTGTCCCTGTGCAAAAATCATGTGAAAGTGGTCGTCAGCCTTGCTGCGCAAAAGGCTAAGTCCGTCTATCACCCCAGAACCGCCAAAATGGTCGGAAACCATCGATAATGCCATATAGGTGACTACCAAGCCTCCCATGATCAATACCGCCACTTGTACGATATCGGTATAACCAATCACCTTCATTCCTCCTAAGGTGATGAAAATGGCAAAAAGCGCCAAACCAGCCATACAATATAAAAAGGGAACCCCGGAAATACTTTCAACAGCCAATGCTCCCAAGTACAAAATGGACGTCAGGTTGACAAACACATACAACAACAACCAAAATACAGCCATGATGGTGGCCACCGTATTGTTGTAGCGTTGAGATAGAAACTGCGGCATGGTGTAGATTTTATTCTTGAGGTAAACCGGAATAAAAAAAACGGCTACTATAATCAAAGTAGCTGCCGACATCCACTCGTACGAGGAAATGGCTAATCCCATTGCAAAACCTGAGCCCGACATGCCAATGAAATGTTCGGCAGAAATATTTGAGGCAATCAACGAGGCGCCAATGGCCCACCAGGTAAGCAAACCTTCGGCCAGGAAAAAATCTTTGGTATCGGTCTCTTTGGCTTTTTTGCAATGGTATATCCAGTAGCCATATGCCGATACCGACACGAGGTAAAAAAGAAAAACAAAGTAATCGAGCGCTTGTAGTTGGTTCGACATGGTATTTGGCGATTGATGTGGTAAGAAAAAGGTCGGTTTTGCGAAATGATCTGGAACTGAGTAGATTACAAAAATGGTTTTTTTCCATCAGAACAAAAATTTTATCCGGGCTTTAATTTGCGATGTTGGCAAAGCATGGAATAAATTCCCCGCTATAACCCACAAAATTGCTGTACTTTTAGAGCGCAAAAAACAATGATCAATATGGAAATACCCACTCAAAACCCAAATTTGATTCTTGCCAAAAAAAATCGGAAAGATTCCCCCGCTTTCGAGCTCATAAAATACATTGAGCAATTTGCCCCAATTAGCGCAGCTGATGCAGCGGAAATTATTAAAAACGTCAAAATCAAATCATTTAAAAAAGATACGATTTTGTTGAAAGAGGGCCAAAAAGTGAAGCTATGCTACTTGGTATTGAAGGGCTGTGTTCGTCAGTATTACCTAGTGGACGGCGAAGAAAAAACGACTAATTTCTATACCGAAGGGCAGCCAGTTACCCCGTATGAAGGAACCTTCAAAAATGTAGCTTCAAAATATTACTTAGCCTGTGTGGAAGATACCATTATGACGGTGGGTTCTCCCGAGGATGAAGCTATCTTTTTTAAAAAATTCCCCAGCCTCGAACCTGTCACACGACTTGCTATTGAAGAAGAGCTTGGGAAAAGCCAGGAGACATTGACCGCTTATATCATCAATAGTCCGGAAGAGCGCTACCTGAATTTGCTAAAAAACCGCCCTGATTTATTGGACCGGGTTCCGCAGTACCAATTAGCAAGCTTTTTAGGGGTAACGCCTGAGTCTTTAAGTCGAATCAGAAAACGGATCATGCTCAAATGAAATCCGCTCCTCAGATCTTTACAAAATCGCTTACTTTCAATTACATGGCCGCGTTTCTTACCTAAAGTCAATGAAAAGTGGTGAATTATCCCTGAATTTTGCAGGGTAATAAAAATAATACCACCATGACTTTGACCATGAAAGCGGCCGTCTATACTTCCTACGGGGCTCCCGAAGTACTCCACATTAAGGCAATTGCCAAACCCATTCCAAAGGACGATGAAGTGCTCGTGAAAAACTATGCCACCTCAGCTTCTTCTGGAGATAGCCGATTGCGTAGCGCCGACCCATTTGCTGTTCGATTTTTCTTTGGTTTATTCAAACCGAGTAAAGCGGTATTGGGTGGCGTTTTTTCTGGCGAAATTGAGGCCGTAGGCAAAAAGGTGAAAAAATTCAAAGTAGGCGACAAAGTTTTTGGTTCAACTGCGGTGCAATTTGGTACCTACGCCGAATACACCTGTCTGCCCGAAACTGGGGCGATTGCACTAAAACCCAATAACATCAGCCATGAAGAGGCTGCCGTACTGCCTTTTGGAGGCGTTACCGCTTTGCACTTTCTCCGCCAAGCCAATATTCAGCCGGGGCAAAAAGTCCTAATCTACGGTGCTTCTGGAGCCGTAGGTTCGGCAGCAGTCCAAATTGCCAAACATTTTGGCGCTGAAGTTACCGGTGTTTGTAGCGCCGCAAATGCGGAGCTAGTAAAATCCCTTGGTGCCGACCAGGTGATTGACTACGCCAAAACCGATTTTTCAAAAACTGGCAAAAAATACGATGTTGTTTTTGAAACGGTGAACAAAGCTTCTTCGCTTGCTTGCCTGTCAGCGCTCCATGAAAGTGGAATTTTTCTTTCCGGAGCGGGGATGCTCAATGCCATGCTGTTGGGTATATGGTCATCCTTAACCAGCCGCAAAAAAGTAATTTCTGGAGTAGCTCTCGCATCCCTAGAGTCAATTAACGTTTTACAAGAACTGGCGTCAATAGGCCATTTAAAAGCAGTAATCGACCGACAATTTACGTTGGATCAGATTGTAGAAGCGCACCGCTATGTGGACAAAGGGCATAAAAAAGGGAATGTAGCCATTCGCATTTGATTGTTTTGCTGCTGCTTCAAGCCTCCTGGCTTGAAGCAGCATACTTTTTTTAAGCGCTTATTCCCTTTTATCGCTACCGTGCAATTCAGCAAAAAATCACTATCTTTTGACGATTAAAATATATGCGATGTCAAAAGTAGCCCTTCCTACCCGCTTAAATTCCGTTGATGTATATCGAGGATTTGTCATGTTTTTGATGATGGCGGAGGTACTCGAATTTGGCGAAGTAGCCCGCGCATTTCCCAATAATTGGTTTTGGACATTCTTGTATCAGCAGCAAAGTCATGTGCCTTGGGCAGGTTGTGTGCTGCATGACCTGATTCAACCTTCTTTTTCTTTTTTAGTCGGCGTTGCGTTGCCTTACTCTTTGGCCAGCCGCCTAAGCCAAGGACAAACCAACTGGCAAATCTGGGCACATACTTTTCGACGGGCACTTATCCTTATTTTTTTGGGGATATTCCTTCGCTCAATGCATGCCCAACAAACCAATTTTACTTTTGAAGATACGCTGACCCAGATTGGGTTGGGCTATGTATTTTTGTTTGCTTTGGGAGGGCTTTCTAGTCGCGGGCAATGGATGGCCTTTGGCGGCATTATTTTGGGATATTGGGCTCTGTTTGCCTTTTATCCACTACCTGGCGCAGATTTCAATTGGTCGGAAACAGGCGTTAATGTGGATTGGCCACATCATTTAAAGGGGTTTGCTGCACATTGGAACAAAAACACCAATCCAGCTTGGGCATTTGACCGCTGGTTTTTGAATTTATTTCCGCGAGCAGCGAGGTTTAGTTTTAATGGCGGTGGGTATGCCACCTTGAGCTTTATTCCCACCCTGGCTACGATGATACTAGGACTCATCGCCGGTCAATGGCTAAAAACTTTCACCGACAACAAGGCATTGTTGCGTCAATTGGCTTTCATGGGGCTTGTCCTGCTTGTTGCGGGTGAATTGTGTCATCTGATCGGCATATGCCCAAATGTAAAACGGATCTGGACGCCTACTTGGGTGTTGTTCAGTGGAGGGTGGTGCTTTATACTTTTGGCAGGTTTTTATTATTTGGTAGACCTGCTACGGCAAGGCCGCTGGTTTTATGGTTTTAAAGTTTTAGGGGTCAATTCCATTGCGGCTTATGTGCTGGCGCATACCGTTATTGGGTTCATCGATTCTTCCTTCCGCATCCATCTTCATCCCCACTACGACGGGGTGTTTGGGGAAGGTTACCGTACCTTGATAAGCGGTTTGGTGCTGCTTATGATCCAGTTTTTGGTGCTGGACTGGATGTACCGAAAGAAGATTTTTATAAAAATTTAAAAAAACGGGTTGGGGTAATTGCTTTTGAAGCATTTTCTTCAAAAACAATTACCCATACGCTTACTTATTTCTTGATCTTAGAAAGCGCCCCTAACTCCGAAAAAGGAATTACAAAGGTCGTTTCACCAAAAACATAAGGGGTGACCTCGTATACCACATAGTGAAAATAGATTCCATCTTTAACCAGACCGTAATTGCCTGGAAGGTCAAATTGAAAGATATCGTCAAAATCAAAACCTTCTTTAAAAGCTTCGGATTGAGTAACTCTAAATTTCTTTTCAGCCAAGGATTTTAGCGCTGCTTTATCGGTAACCAAATCATCCCACTGGAGTTTTTTTCCTGTAGCCACTGCAAAGGTTCCAACTGCCGCTGAGGGGCTACCGTGTGCCCCGCCGGCATAGGTATATCCATTGATCTCTAAGGTTAAATACTGCCCATCGTTTAGCAAAACAGTGTCGGTGCTTTCTGCTGCCCATTGTCCCATCGGCGAACCTGGCGCTTCTTTGACCATGTCTTTTTGACTTTGAATAAAGCCAGCAGCGGCTTGATCTATTGCCATAGTTTCCGTCGTATCGGTCTCAGGAGAAATCATGCCAACGATAAAGGCATTTGCCCACGCCGATACGCTATTTTTTAACTCATTGCTACCATCTTCTAGTTTAGGCCAACTGAGTTCGATGGTAATGCAATCGAAGCGTAGGGTATCGGGTTTGTCGCAATCCGCTCCGGCAGTTTTGTGGTATTGGAGATGGCCAATTGCTACTTTTCCAGTGCCGCCCGCCGCAGTATGGTTTTGACAAGAAAATGCCAGCGCTAGCATTAATACCAAGCTAGACGAAGTCAACATTTTTTTCATTTTAGGTATCATTTTCGTTAAAAAAAAAGATTGGAAACTATATGCGTTCCTCCCGTAAAAACTGAAGTGAATCTAGTAGAGCCCCGCAAAATTTTTTTTGAAAAAAACTCGTTTCGAATCTTTCATTCCTTAAACATGCTCATCAAATTATTGAGGCTTGTTCTTTTTGTCTTTTGCCATTTGAATACCGCTTGCGACTGCGTCTCTCACTGCGCCTCTTGTCCCCATCAAGATTTCTTCATCGAATTGTACCGGAATTTCATCAGGAATGGTAGTCAGAGTGGATAAATAATCAGCTAGAGTAGTTGGAAGGTTTTCTAAACTTACTTTAGCACCGTTCAGCATAATCGCCCCCTGCCGATCCACCGTAATCAGTTCTTTGCTTGAAGTTGCTGAACTTGCTTCGGTATTGGAAGAAGTAGTATCTTCAGTTTTCGGGGCTGGACTTTGGCAGGCCACTAAGCTCAATACAAGCGCTAAAATTAAATACTTACTGGTTGATTGTAGGTTCATTGTGTTGGTTTTATTGAATGTTTTGTCCTAGAATTTGTGCAATCTAGAAAGAAGCAAAGATTTTGTTGAATTTTTTTTAATCATGGATCTTGTCGCCATGAATGCTGCCAAAGCTGCTGTCCAAAAGCACCCCTCAATCCCCATTCGGCTCATACCAATCACATACCTTTTTAAACAATTCCCCAACCTTGGCTTTTGAGCTCAACAACAAGCTCCAGCGCTGACTATCCCCGCCAGGTATATCGACAACGATCACATCGGGTTTGCCATCCCGATCGAGGTCACCATACCATTTCAACTCCAGATTGGGTTGAATATCCGCCTCAGGTTTAAATAGCGCAGTAAGGTCTTGTTCTACTTTTGATTGACCTTGATAGTAACCTACTTTTAATTGGTAATTGCTGATTTTTACTTCGGCAAAACCTTCTTTCATGGCAAACTGCGCGCAACCCGTGGCGATGATGCCATAAGAAATGGGATCTAAAGTGCCCCCTGAGCCGGAGTTGATGAACAAAAATCCGCCGGGTAGTAGCGTTGCCCCATTGAAATATTCTTTTGGATCCGCTATGCCCAATGGTCCAGCGTATCCAGTTTTCATCACCGTCGCCGAGCCGATGATGAATTTGGCGCGACCTTTTTGATTGGTACGTAGCCAAAGATCGGTGCTGCCTTTTATTTTTTCCAAGCGCACTTCTATAGCGCGGATCTCATCGTAAATAGAATCTTTTCGGTACACGCCGTACCATTTCAGAGGCGGCAAGGCGGCACCATACCATCCACCTTCTTGGTATAAATTCATGGTTCCTACCAGATAAGCACCATACACATACCCTACGTTGTTTTTGGCGGTACGCACCTTGAACCAGGGGGCGTAGAGGGAGTCAATTTCAAAATATTTGCCATTTTGATAAGCTTCCTCGAAGCGGACAACCGCACCACGCGCCAGAGATTCTAGCGCTTTGCTCGTTTTATCGGGTTTTTCCCGAAGATTGAGCGTAGTACGGGCATTGACCACCATCTCCTCAGGATAAAATTGCTGAGCGGACAATGACAATTGGGTAATGAGGAAAAATAAAACGGCAAAAAAAGCATATCTCCCAAGGGGCAAAAAAAGAAATTGGGTTGGATTCTTCATGTTTTTTTTTGAAAGTTAAACAATGGGTCTTTGTCTAACCGTGTTTTTTAAAGTTCCAATCGGATCTATCGTGATATTGATTTCATCGCCATAAGCCAGCGTAAAAGGCGGATCAGGTACAATACAGGTTCCGGTCATCAAAAATACGCCTAGCGGAAAATGGCATTCCCGCGTCAAGTATTCCACCAATT
>JBBRGN010000144.1:0-12231 GCA_038240665.1 Chitinophagales bacterium
ATTTCTAGGTGAGAAAGATAGTTGAAAATGTGAATTTATAGTGTTCCCTTACTTAAACTTTTTCTAGTCACAAAAAAAAAGAGCAGGCCCACACTTCAGAGCCTGCTCGATACATCACATTGAGATAAATTTGTTTACTAGTAAAAAGTAGTAAGCGTCATCCTGTGATCAGGATGGAGAAAAAATTACATCATTATCGCGTGGTGGAACATTCAGAAAAAAGAGATCAAAAAACCAAAACCCATCAGAATAATCTTGTTGAAACAGTCAGAAACCTGCTGATTAAAATTTAGGAGTATCGTTGACCCAGTTGCGTACTTTCAATATATGGATGTCCATATTGCTAGGCGCATTGCGGTTGCCGCCAAACCAAGCGCCAATTTCTTTGAACACTTTATTGCCATTGTTGTAAGGCATGCTGCGGGTAACTACCGAGCCAGTCTGCGTCTTGATGTTGAAAACGATCTCGTTGGAGCGAATTTCCCACCAGTAAGCAAATACTTCGTTGGCTTTTACTTTTAATACCGGAATGGCTTTGTTATCTGCACCGATGAAACGACTGCCGCTTTGGTGCCAGTAATCGATCAATTCAAAATTGTCTTCTTTTGTATTGTAACGCCAGCCGAGGATAAAGGCATCGATCAAGTGATCGACAAAGTTGAAACTGCCACCAGTGAGTTTGTTGAAGTCGAACTGATCGTTGTCGTTGAAATTGTATTTGGTGTTTTCATTGAACATGGCGTAGTAACCTAAGCGCTTGGTGGTTTGTGGTACGGGAAGCGCATTGGGGAGGAAATCGTGTTTGCCGGCTTTAACGGAGTATTTTTTCAAGCCTAAGTCATTGGCGCTTACCAATTGATTGGGCGTTACATCGCTTAAGTTACCAAAAACTTCGCTGTCCTTTTGACAAGCGTTTAAGAAGAGGCTAACAAGTGTAATGAGGATCAACATTGAATTTTTCATGATAGTGTGGTTTTGCCTATACCTATCAAATGACTGTGCCAACTTTTTAATTAATTGTTTATCATATTTTTACAAAAGTTTAATATTTATATTTGTTCCAAAAAAAAGACAGGTTTCTAAAAAGTGGAATACCCAAACCGGTAGTTGCTTCTAAAATTGTATTATCTTCCCTAGGCAGTTGGTAACACTCCATTGATTTATTCATTCATCAACCTGGTAATTTAGCGGCTCATGAAGTTGTTTTCTACCCTTTGTTTTATCCTGATCGTACTCGGCGTTCAAGCCCAGACCTCCAAAGAAAAAACCATCATGAATACGGTCATGAAGGAGCTTGATACTTTCCGCTCCAAGGAATTTCCAAACGGCGACACGGTACGCGTCAATCCTTTGGGCAGTTTTAGGGAGGCTGATTTCCAGCGGCGGTATCGTTTTTATAAAGCAGAACATGCCAAGCTAAAAGCGCTAGACGCCAATAAACTGGGTTTTGAGGATCAGATAAGTTGGGAATTGTTATTGTTTCAATTGCAAGAGGAAGTGCTCGATTATGAGTACCAAGCTTATTTGAATCCGGTACTATCGGATGAGGGTTTTCATACTGGGTTACCAGGGTATGCCAATCAAGTATATTCCAATATGGTACAACTTGAGCATTACTTAGCTATTTTGAAAGCCATGCCCGCCTATGTAGATCAATACTTGGCGCTCATCCGGAGGGGACTGGCCGCAGGCATCAGCCAACCCGAAATTGCGCTAACTGGTTACGAAAACACCTATAATACGCACATCGTCGATACTTTGGAGCAGTCGATGTTTTGGAAACCTTTTCAACAGAAACCGCTCGGCATCAATGACTTAGATTGGCAAAAAGTACGGAAAGAAGGACGCGAATTGGTGCAAAACAACGCCATTGGTAGTTTTCGCAAGATCAAAACGTTTTTTGAAACGGAGTACCTACCCCAAACGCGCAGCACCCTTGGTGCCATCCATTTTCCCAATGGAAAAAACTATTATGCGGATCGGGTGAAGTACTATACCTCTACTCAAATGACGCCCGAGGAAGTTTTCCAAGTGGGGATGCAGGAAGTAGACCGCATCAAAAAAGAAATGCAAACGGTGCTAGATGAAGCCCATTTCAAAGGCTCGATCAAGGATTTTATTCAGTTTTTGCGCAATGATCCACAGTTTTATCCTACTACGGGCGAACAACTGCTCAAAGAGGCTTCTTACATTGCTAAAAAAATCGACGGACAATTGCCGCGCTTGTTTGGTCGCTTGCCGCGACAACCTTATGGCGTGGAACCGGTCCCGGATTTTTTAGCGCCTACTTACACGGGCGGTCGCTACAACGGTGCTTCTATTCATTCCAAACGGGCAGGGTTTTATTGGGTCAATTTGTACAACTTGAAGAGTCGCACTTTGTACACCTTGGAAGCTTTAACCTTGCACGAGGCGGTTCCTGGTCATCACTTACAAACGGCACTGACGCAGGAATTGGAAAATTTGCCTTCTTTCCGCCGCAATTTGTACATCAATGCTTTTGGCGAGGGTTGGGCGCTTTATGGCGAGTACTTAGGGTATGAGTTGGGACTCTACAAAGATCCTTATAGCCGTTTTGGTCGGCTGACCTACGAGATGTGGCGGGCCTGTCGCCTGGTGATCGATGTGGGCATCCACTCCAAGGAATGGACGCGTGATCAAGCGGTGGCTTTTTTGGCCGACAACACCGCTTTGTCACTCCACGAAGTCAATACTGAAATCAACCGCTACATCTGCTGGCCCGGCCAAGCGCTGGCTTACAAGATTGGCGAAATTCAAATCAAGCGGTTGCGTCAAAAAGTAGAAACTGCACTCAAAGAACAGTTTGATCTGCGCTCTTTTCACGATTTGATCCTATCTGAAGGGACGGTAACCATGGCTTTATTGGAAAAAATGGTAGACCGTTACCTTTTGGCCGAGCAAAACAAACTAAAAAACAAAGGGAAATGATATATTCGTCAGCTAAGGAATGATTCAACAATAAGATACCAATTGTGTCTGCCTCTTTTGTTGCCATACTGCCTATCTTTTTCGTTAAATAGCTCGGCTATTCGCCTCAAAAGATAGTTGTCTGGCAACAAAATAGCCTAGTCTAGTTTAATACCTTATTATCGACTCATTCCTAAGTAAACAGACGCTATAGATTCACTTTTTCTTCATCCTCAAAATCCTTTGCCAATGCGTATCGTTGACTCACTATTAGAAGAATATGGCGAAAGCCACCAAAACGCCATCAACAAAGCTTTTCACTGGATTTGTATTCCAGCCATCGTGTTTAGTTTGATGGGTTTGCTGAGTTCTATCCCTTCCAGCATAATCAGCAGCTGGCTACCCTTGGAATATCAGCCTTATTTCAATTGGGCAACCGTATTGTTGTTGATTACCGTGGTGTATTATTTCCGTTTGTCGATCGCCATTGCTATTGGCATGGCCTTGTTTTCTTTCGCTTGCATTGTGGGCAACGTATGGTTGTCAAGCGTGGTTCCCCTGCCCTTGTGGGAAACGTCTTTGATCATTTTTATCGTCGCTTGGATTGGTCAGTTCATTGGTCACCAGATTGAAGGCAAAAAACCTTCTTTTTTCAAAGATGTCCAGTTCTTGATGGTGGGCCCAGCTTGGTTGCTGCACTTTATCTATCGGAAAACAGGGATTAAGTATTAGAGGTGAATGATGAACTCCGGGGTGCTGAGGATTGTGTGTTAGACTCATTCCTTAGTACAATGGCATCCATTCACCATTCATTATTAAAAAAAGAGTTTATGATCAACCTCGTCTGGTTTACCTTGATAGCGCTTGCGTTTGTTTTTAGCTGGGTTTTGTTCCGGGATTTCATCAAACATAGAAACCAGTTGGAAGACGTCAGTTGGGTAAAAACGGGACTGATCGGGTTTGTGGTCAATTTTTTTGACGTACTTGGCATTGGCGCTTTTGCCCCGCAAACCGCGCTACTAAAATTTACCAAGCAAACCGATGACCGCGTGCTACCCGGCACGCTCAATGTGGCCAATACTTTGGCCGTCCTGTTACAAGCCATCATTTTTATCACAGTAATCAAAGTGGAGCCGGTTACGTTGGTGTTGATGTTACTGGCTGCCACGGCAGGCGCTATTTTTGGAGCTGGCATCGTTGCCAAGCTTTCCGAAAAAAGAATCCAGCGCATCATGGGTTTTGCGCTCTTAGTGACCGCTGGTTTTATGTTTGCCAATAAAATGGGTTGGATTCAAGGCGGAGGCGTTGCCATTGGTTTGCAAGGTGGCAAACTGCTCATAGCCGTGGCCACGAACTTCATCCTAGGCGCGCTGATGACCGTAGGCATTGGTTTGTATGCTCCTTGTATGGCCTTGGTTTATGCGCTGGGCATGTCGCCTCTGGTGGCCTTCCCGATTATGATGGGATCTTGTGCTTTTTTGATGCCCACTGCCTCTTATCGTTTCATTCGCGAGGGTGCGTACAACCGCAAGGCAGCCGTAGGGATGGCCTTACCCGCAATTGTGGCGGTATTGATCGCGGCGTTTATCGTAAAATCTTTGCCGCTCGACACCCTGCGTTGGGTAGTGATTGTGGTGATTGTTTATACCGCGGCGGTGATGTTGCGGGCCGGATTTTTGAAAAAAAATAGCGCTGAATAAGACCTACTGTTTAACGCGAAAAAATAAAGGGGAGCCACTGTAAATAGTACTCCCCTTTATCTTTTAAGGAATGAATCAATAATAAGGCATCAATTGCCATTGATTATGTTTGACTGCCTATTTTTCTAGCGAAAAAGATAGGTAGTATGGTAGCAAAAGAGGCAGACACAATTGGTATCTTACTGTTGAATCATTCCTAACCCAAGGTTGCGGCTACTTTTTCCAACAAGGTCTTGGTCAATTTTATCCCTTCTTCTTCCGAGTGTTTGTTGCCTTCGTATTCGATGCCCACAAAACTTTTGTATCCTGCTTGCTTTACAATTTTCATCATGCGCAGGTAATCAATGGTAGTTTCACTGCCATCAGCATTGAATTCAAAGGTTTTAGCGCTTACGCCTTTGGCAAATGGCATCATTTCCTCCACGCCCAAGTAGGGATCGTATTGCTCTACACATTTGCCATCCCACATTTGCCCACCTTCGCGGCGTACGCAAAAATTGCCAAAATCAGGTAAGGTACCGACATTCGACAATTTGGTTTTTTTGATCACTTTACCCAGCCATTTACCATTAGAAGAATAACCGCCATGGTTTTCTACGATGACGTTGAGTCCTGCTTTGGCCGCATACGCACCCAAGTCGTGCAAACCCGCTGTAGCTGCTTTAGCGACTTCTTCTTCGGTTCCTTTGCCAAAGGCGTTTACCCGGATGGAATGGCAACCTAAGAAATGAGCCGCATCTACCCATTTGTAATGGTTTTCGACCGCGGTTTGGCGGGCTTTTTTATCCACATCGCCCAGTCCACCTTCGTCGTCAATCATGATCAAAACCGCGCGTACTCCATTGTCATCGCAGCGTTTTTTGAGATCTGTAAGATAGGCCATGTCCTTAGCCTTGTCTTTAAAAAATTGGTTGACAAATTCTACACCTTCCACGCCAAAGGAGTTGCGCGCCATGGCGGGGAAGTCAAGGTTGGTCATTTTTCCGCCAAATAGCGCTTTGTGGAGCGACCACTCGGCAAGGGAGATTTTGAAAAAAGGTGTAACTGGCATTGTAGCTGCATGGAGCCACTGCGGAACGGCAGCAGCAAGGCCTAGGCTTCCACTTGCTAGGGCAGCCTGGGTTAGAAACTCGCGACGTGTTGACATAGGTATTGATTTTTGATGAAGCAATCAAGTTCACAAAAAATAACAAACTACCAAAGGGCGAGCTGCCTTTATTTCAAAATAGGATTCAATCTAAAATAAGTTTTATCATCAAAACTGATGCGGTAAGGCGAATCAAAATGTTTGCTGGGCAAATAGTAGTCGGTGCTGATTATTTGTGCGCCTGATGTGAGCGCCGCTTTAAATTGGGTTTTATCGTTTTTTCGAGCCTCCCAGGTGCCGGAATCAGCGCGGGTGCGTACGATGTAGCCTTTTTTAACCCATTTTTTAATCTCTTCTTGGCCCGCTTGCGGATCGTTGAGGATCAAAAAAGCGGCTTCCGGGGTTCCTGGTTCCATCGTAGTAAACAGCATACGACCTCTAAGCGAAGGGTGTCCGGCAATGTACTTGGCTCTTTTTTCGCCACCCTCATCGAGGACAAACATGAACTTACCGCGCGCATCCTTTAGTTTAGGCCAGTTACCATCCAGTACCGCAGCTTCGAGGGTATTGTATTTGCCACGTACTAGGTCCGGCGTAATCAGTTTGTCTTTACCTAAATCTGCGGTCATTACGCTGTCCAATTGCTGGTAAACCGCAGCGGTAAATGGTTCGGGTACGGTAAAATCTGGACGATTCACCACCTCATCTTTGGCGTTCATGGTGACGAAAATGGGAAGGTGATTGGGGTGGGCGTTTGACCATTTTTTAAGTTCTTCCAAACATTTTCTAAACGTCAAACAATTGCTGCGGAAGTCAATCTCTTGGATGTGCAATACTTTGAACCCCGGTTCGCGCATCAAACCTTCTGGATCGTAGGGCGTAGGCACGGTTCCAGTCCAGTCTAATCCCTTGGGATGAGCATATTTGCCACCTTTGGCATCGGCGTAAATGTCAATTTCTAGACTCAACAAACCCATCGACAATTGCTCCGATAAAGCAATATGACTGTAGTCTATTTCCTTGATTTTATTTGAATCCAGCATTCTCATGCGATAAAAAAGAGCAGGATCAATGGCCTGTTTGTAACTGTTGTGCGATCCAATAACCTGAATTTTGTTGAGGGGTAGTTTTTCCAGATTTGGTTCGAAAACAAAGAACAAAAAACCTACGAAAAAGATAAAGAAAGCGCTTTTCATAATGGTGGTATTTTTTATTCTGCCAAATTAAAACTTGAACTTAAAGTACAGGTTAAGTTTCCGTAAATTGACATAATCGAGTAGGATTTTAGAAAATAATGCCCTTTTTTCGATAACTTATTCTGTTTTCCCCGTGTTTTTAAAACGAAAATAGGCTTCAAGTTTTTTAAATTGAATCAAATGCGTTACAATTTCCTAGGCAATACGGGCGTGCTCGTGTCTGAGCTTTGTTTTGGTACGATGACCTTTGCGGGACAAGGTTTTTGGGCAGTAGTTGGCAAACAAGGCCAAGATGAAGCCAATGAACTACTCAGGCATTCCATTGATACCGGCATTAATTTCATTGATACCGCCAACGCCTATTCGATGGGTGAATCGGAAAAAATATTGGGTGTTGCTATCAAAACGCTGGGCGTCAATCGCCATGATTTGGTCATTGCCTCCAAAGTAAAAGGCCGCATGTCCAACGCGGTCAACAATGTAGGTTTGAGTCGATTGCAAATTCACCGCAGTGTAAACGAAAGCTTGGAACGCCTGGGAATGGATCACATGGACGTGTTGTACATTCACGGATTTGATACACTAACGCCGATTGAGGAAACCATGCGCGGTTTGAACGAGGTGGTACAAGCTGGAAAAGTGCGTTACATCGGCGTTTGCAACATGCCAGCCTGGGTAGTGATGAAGGCCAACGGCATCGCCGAACGCAACGGCTGGGCTAAGTTTGATGCCCTGCAGTATTATTACTCGGCGGCCAGTCGCGATATTGAACGAGAAATTATCCCTTTGGCGCTGAGTGAAAAAATAGGGATCATGCCTTGGAGCCCCTTGGCTGGCGGTTTTCTTTCTGGCAAATACACACGCGCTAAAACCAAAGCCGGCGATAGTCGTCGGGATGATTTTGATTTTCCTTTGCTCGATAAAGAAAAGGCCTACAACGTCATCGACGCGCTGATCGCAGTCGGCCAACGCCACGAGGTATCAGCAGCGCGGGTAGCCTTGGCTTGGGTGATCGCTCAAACCGGTGTTACCAGCACCATCATCGGCGCTAAAACCTTGGCACAACTGGAAGATAATTTGGCGGCAACGGATCTGGTGCTTACGCCGGAAGATTTGCAGGAGATCAACGCCGTAAGCGCAATGACTCCGGAATATCCAGGTTGGATGGTAGATTTTCAGATGCGCGATCGTTTGCCTGGACAGGTAAGATTTTAAGTGGTTTATGCCATTGACGGCTATATCTTGCGGATAATGATGAATGATGAATTGCTGCCCAAAGTAAAAAAGCACGAATACTAGTTTTCTGCGCTTATGACAAATCTTCAGCTATCCCCCCAATTCATCATTCATCATTTAAAATCTTATTGGCTTCCTCAATTTCGTCGGGTACCACCGTATGGGGCATATTGGGATAGATTTTTTCTACTACTTCCGCCCCCAATTCGCGAAAAATATTGCTTGTAGCATACACCCGCTCCACCGGAACATGAAAATCGGGATTGGACGAACCGATAAAAATGGGCGTACCAGCAAAATCGCCTCGATAACGCTCCCGTTTTATTGTATCCCCGATAACGCCGCCAGTAAATACAAAAACGCCACCAAAAGGCTGAGCATGGCGCGACACAAACTCCGAAGTTAAACAAGCGCCTTGTGAAAAACCAGCAAAGTAAATCTGCTTAGAATCATAACCAGCAGCTTTGACTTGCGCCAGCAATTGCCCAATAAGCTCCAATGCCGAAGACAAATAAGGTTCGTTTTCTTCCTCGGGCGACAAAAAACTCAAGGGATACCAAGTGCCTCCGCTAGCATTGGGTGCAACGAGGCAAAAATCAGCTACATCCAGGTGTTCGGCGAGGCTGAGGATGCTCTCCGCTGATGCGCCCCGACCGTGGATCATGATCATCACCTTGGCTGCAGTTCCAAGGGATTTTCCTCGAAAAACGGTGTTGTTGATGGAATGTATGGACATGTTTATTCTTTCTTTAAACCCTAGCGAAGGTACGACAACATTTTTGTTCGCCAGCTCACTAGGGCTTCATCTTTTGCTATTACTCAACCGGATACGCTTTCAAGGCTACTTCCAAGGAAATAGGCTGCAAAGCAGCGGCAATTTTATTGCGACGGTATTCCTCCCAAGGCGGCAATTTTAGTTCGCTGCCTAGGTTTTCCAGTGATTCATCAAACGAAAACCCCGGTGGAGTAGTAGCCACCTCAAACAATACGCCGCCTGGTTCCCGGAAATAGATCGAGTGAAAATACTGTCGATCCATCACTGGTGTAGGCTGGTATCCTTTGTTCAGTAGGATATCGCGCACCGCCAACTGTGCATCATCCGAAGGCGCATCAAAAGCAATGTGGTGAACCGTACCGATACCGCCGACACCGTAGCGTTGTTGGGCATCCCAGAGGATGTCCACATATTTTCCAGCTGCGGATTCAGTGGCGTTTTTTGGCGCATACCGTCGGCGAACGCCCGCTTCGGCTACAAATTCATAATCCAATTGCAAAGTCAGCAAACTTTCCGTGCGTTCGTAGCTGGTTTCCCAGAGTTCCGTTCCCCAAAATCCGCGGATGGCGTAAACGCTGGGGACATGTCCATACGTAAAAGCTGGACGAAGATCATGATCATTGGCTACCAGCTCCAATCCCAGACCATCAGGATCTTCGAAGTAGATGGCTACCTCGTTGAAACGGTTTTGCGGATCCTTGTAGCTGACACCGTGTTGCTCAAAACGTTTGATCCAAAAATCGACGGCGTTCATGGGGATGGAAAAAGAGGTGGTAGCCGCCTGTCCATTCCCTTGTCGGCCCCGATAAGGACTAGCTCCAAAAGGAAAAAAAGTCATGATGCTACCAGGTAAACCGCTTTCGTCGCCATAGTACAAATGGTAAACATCAGGCGCATCAAAGTTGATGGTTTTCTTTACCAAGCGCAGCCCCAACAAACCGGTGTAAAAATTCAGATTAACTTGAGGATCGGAAGCCATCGCGGTGACGTGGTGGATTCCGAGGATGTTGCTATTGCTCATTGAAGATTCTCCTTTTTTATGCAAAAGTAAGGCGAATTTGCCAGCTGCAAAATGGTCAAACAACGGAGGATGTTGTACAAATCATGGATTTTGTCTTTTAGGAAAAAAGGTAAACAGCGACAAGTAGGGTAAGGTAAGAAGCGAGGATTTCGGTATTAGGTACCTTTAACACTAGCACATACCATTTCTACCTACGTTTTGTCGGCTATGCTGCTGGGGGAGGACAAAAAGGTAGGTTGAAAATAGGACATCTGAAAAGGGTGACCGAAAGATGATCTAGCAAAAAGTGCGATAGAATTAATTCCCATTTGGATCCGCAATCCCAAGCGGTATAGCCGTCCAGACATCGGTAGCGGCCTAGAGGCCAGCGAAAATTGGTCACAAGATGAGATTCGGGCAAGGATGGAGAGTTGAGGAGATTGGTAAAAAAAGGCCAATATTTTTTTAACAATCCCCCGAACAGTCACCGTTACACTAAACTAGATTTCAATCAATTACCCTCTGGTTTTACCCGTTTCCGCTCATCTTCGCTGCCTGTGCTTCTTTTTCTAGCATCCTTCAACTTCGTATTGCCAAAGGCGTGGGTGATATTAATCCGGAATATGCTGGTTTCCCATTGGTTATTAACTTTTAGGTTGATATTTTGAAATTTTGTTGTCCCTGTAAAATACTTGAAGATGGGATCACTCCACACCAATTTTAGTTTAGTTTTTCCATTCTTAAAAGCTTTTTGAAGACCAAGGTTAGATCCTAGTAAACTTTGGTGCGCCATCAATCCATCCAGTCCAGGCATTTGAAACCATCCCATTCCTTCAAAAGTAATGCCTTTGGGAAGGGTGGCGTTG
This sequence comes from Chitinophagales bacterium, assembly GCA_038240665.1. Classification (GTDB taxonomy): domain Bacteria; phylum Bacteroidota; class Bacteroidia; order Chitinophagales; family Saprospiraceae; genus Haliscomenobacter. The sequence continues at coordinate 10,789 of JBBRGN010000144.1, forward strand.
AACTGGAGGTAGAAATTAGCCGACCAACGCTTGGCATTATAGGGAGCATTCAAAAAAACCGACTGAAATTCATTGTAAAATGCGTTTACACCTCCAATACCCGAAACCATTTTGCCAAATTTGATTGGGAAATAAATACTCACATCAATGTTTCGACGCCTTTGTAAGTTTGTATTGTAGGCAAAAGTTGCCTTAGTAGAGTCGTTTTGCTCGGTTACAAAACTGATAGGATTGTTGATTAAGTTATAACCTAGGCTAAAAAAAGGTTGGTTGGCGTAGGTCAGTCGAAACTTATAAGAATCTGTATATTGAGGTTGCAAGAGTACATTCCCTCGTTTGAAAGTATAGGGATCAAGGTAAAAAACGAATGGATTTAGATCTTGATAAGCTGGTCGATCAATGCGGCGACTATAAGAAAGATGTGCTACCAATTGGTCAACCAGTTTTCGGGAAAGAAAAATACTGGGGAATAGATTGATGTATTTTCTATGATTGGTCAATGCGGTATTGGATAGACTTAAACCCGTAAGTTCCGTTCTTTCCACCCGTAAACCCATTTGGAAATCGATAAAAGAGAATTGATGCTTGAAGTTGATATAGCCAGCTTGAATGTGTTCTTGATACAAAAAGTGATTGGAACGGCGCTGGTCCACACTCCAGGTTCCATCTTTTTCTTCCTCAAATCTTAAATCGCTATCTATAAATGCATTGCTAATTTTCCCTCCCAACTCCAGCGTTGTTTTTTTGCTAAAAGGTTTGGTATAATCTAATTTTAGGGCATAAATGTGTGTGCTAGTTGGTTGGGTATTGCGAAAAGGCAGGATGGTGGGATCTGAAAGTGCGCCTTTTAACACGTTGGTATTTTGATTACCGTAAGCTGAGACGCTGTAGTTTGAGAAATCAAAATCAAAATTTAGATCCTGCCCATTGGTATCGATGGCATATTTATAATTAAAATTCCCATTGATGTTGTCCCAATGCCGATTGGATTGATTAAGTGTTGAAAATTGTAAATAGGGTTGCTCGTCATTTTTAAAAACTTGGGTCTGAGCATTCTGTGTCCCTTCATTATTGCCGCTGATGCCGCTTACCTGAAAACCTAAGGTATGTTTATCATTCAGGAAAAAGTCAATACCGCTTCGAAAATTTCCGGAAATACTACGCCAAGGGCGGCTACTAAATTGATCAAACCTTGACGATTCTACCCAGCGGGTAAGGATGTTATTTTCAAAACTATGGCGATAATTAGCGCCGATATTTCCAAATAAATTCACCTTGTTTTTTCGATGATTGAGGGATAAGCCACACTACTGGACATTTTTAAAAACACTGTTTTTTCGTCCTTTCAATGCCTTTAGGACAAACGTGATGAATTCGGCGAAATTGTAGCAAATAGCAGTCATAAAAGCGATACCTCTGCGAAAAATTGACTCTGCCGCCCAT